>NZ_JBEXGU010000001.1:0-237760 GCF_040607515.1 Streptosporangium sp. NPDC005286
AGCTGCCTCCAGCTTCACCTCACCGCTACGACGGCGAGGAGATGGTGGTCTTCCACCTCCATCCGGACAAATCAGCGCCTCGTGGCGCACTGCCCCGGGTGACGCCGACCCGAGTGGAGGGCCTGTCCGGCATGTTCCCCTACCTCCCGCAAAGACCGGGCTACAACAAGCGCCTACGCGCTGCGCTGCTACTGGTCAAGCGGATGATCCGGGAGCTGGCCACCGACAGCGACTTCTGGTTCGACAACCATTGGATCGTCGACTCCACCCCTGTGCCCTGCGGCATGTCGCGCCCAACCGTGCAGCGCTCGAACCTGGCCGGCTGGGCCGGCTACGGCTACTGCGCCTCCCACTCCCGATTCTTCTGGGGTCTGCGCCTGTACCTGGTGTGCACCCCGATCGGCATGCCGATCCTGTGGGCGCTGGCCAACCCGAAGATCGGCGAGCGCGAGGTACTGGCCGCGATGCTGGAGGTCGACGCCGACCTGATCGCCGAACGCGAGGGCATCTTGCTCATCTCGGACAAGGGTTTCGCCTCGAAACCGTTCGAACGCTCCCTCGCCGAGCAGGGCATCGAACTGCTCCGGCCCTCCCGCAAGAAAGAGAAGGCCCGCTATGGCGAACCGATGCTCAAGAAGGTCCGCCAGCTGATCGAGTCGGTCAACGACACCCTCAAAGGGCAACTCGACCTGGAACAACACAGCGGACGGACCTTCGAGGGCGTCGCCGTACGCGTCGCCCAGCGCATCCTCGCGATGGCCGCAGCGATCTGGCACAACAACAAGACCGGAGCCCCGGTCACCCGCTCACTGATCGCGTACGACCACTGATCACATCGGAACTACTCGTATAGGGGTCATCGCCTGTACGTGAGCCTGCCAACCTCAACGTGTCCCACAGCCCTACCCTCTCCACGCGTTCCTCGCGCAGGGTATCCGTCCTTCTTGTCCCGAGGCATCTCAATTCCATGCCACGGTCAGCCCTTGTTCCGCTGGTCAAGCCCGCCGGAGCCGTCGGCTCACGGTGAGACGCTCCGTCGTCCCGATTTCCGCCATGCCTGCTGCTTCGCAGCCACTGGTCCTTTGTCATCCAGAATGGTTATCGTCCGATAATGACGGAGACGAACGGCGAACTCATCGGCAGGCGATACCGCCTGGTCGAGCCAGTCGGCACCGGTGGTATGGGGCGGGTCTGGCGAGGCCGGGATGAGTTGCTGGACCGCGAGGTGGCGGTCAAGGAGATCCTGTTCCCGCCCAGCATGGACGCCGCCCAGCGCGAACTGTCCGGTAAGCGGGCGATGCGTGAGGCACGCGCGGCGGCTCGGCTCAACCATCCGGGCGTCATCACCGTCTACGACGTGATCAGTCGGGACGGGGTCCCGGTGATCGTCATGGAGTTCATCCGTGGGCTGTCGCTACAGCAGCGAATCAACCAGCAGGGACGGCTGGCTCCGGCCGAGGTGGCGCGGATCGGCGCGATGATGGCGGAGGCGTTGGGCGAGGCTCACGCGGCCGGGATCGTTCACCGTGACCTGAAGCCCGCCAACGTGCTGCTGACAGGGAACCGGGTGATCATCACCGACTTCGGGATCGCCAGCCTGACCGGGGACGCCACGCTGACCGATTCCGGAATCCTGTTCGGAACCCCGGCGTACATGGCGCCCGAACAGGCCCACGGCCTGGTCGACGCCGCGTGTGACCTGTGGTCGCTGGGCGCGACGCTGTACGCGGCGGTCGAGGGCCGTCCGCCCTATGTCGCGCCCAGCCATGTGGCGATCCTGGCGGCGCTGCTGAGCCAGGAGCCGGCACCGCCGAGACATGCCGGCCCGCTGACGCCGGTGCTGACCGGTCTGCTGCGCAGGAATCCCGACCAGCGTCTCAGCGCCGCCCAGGCACTCACCGCCCTCGCCCGGCTGCCGCACGCGAACCCGGCCACCGCGTCGCTGTCCCGGCGTCGCGTCCTGCTCCTGTCCGGGCTAGGCGCCGTCACCGCCATCGGCGTACCGGTCACGATCGTCCTGGCCGGCCCTGACCACGCGTCGCCGTCCACCACCCCCGCGAACGCTCCCGGCACCCCCGACCTCGCATCGAACGCTCCCGGCACCCCCGACGTGGCATCGAAGGCCCCGCTCCTCGGCCACACCGGCGACGTCCGCTCGGTGGCGTTCAGCCCGGAAGGGACGATCCTCGCCACCGGCGGCGGCGACAACACAGTGCGATTGTGGGACGTGGCCGACCGCGAAGCCGTCGCCACCCACACCGGACACACCGGCTGGGTCTACGCGGCGGCCTTCAGCCCGGACGGGGCCGTCCTCGCCACCGGCGGCGGCGACCAGACGGTGCGTTTGTGGCGGCCCCGCTGAACCTGCGGGTATCGACGGTGAGATTCGCCTGCGCACAGCCGCCCCCACCGCAAGGGGGTCATGGCTTGCACGTGGGCTGGCCAACCTCGACATGTGCCACTGCGCTTTCCTCTTTCCAGGTCCCCGCGCAGGCTACATGCCGGTTTCAGGTCCAGCATCCCGGTTTCCAGCCGGTACGGCCTGGCGATCCGGTCGTCACGCCCACGGCGGGCAGGTCTCCCCGATGCTCGTGAGCGGGTGAACTCTCCCTGAGACACATCGCCGCCAAGCCGGACGGGATCCCGCGTGGGCCCTCGCCGCGTTCACGGACGAGCATCCCGTCTCTCTCCTGCGAGAACCCGTTCCGGCTCTCCGGGAGACAGCAGGCATGGAACCACGAGGACTGAAATGACCGCGCAGCCGGTGGAAACGGTCGAGACGGATGACGCCGAGCTGATCCGCCGCTCGCGTGATGATCCTGAGCAGTTCGCCGCGCTGTTCGACCGCTACGCCCACCAGATCCACCACTACGTCGCCCGGCGGCTGAGCACCCAGGCGGCCGACGACATCACCGCGGAGACGTTCCTGACGGCTTTCCGCCGTCGCGACTCCTACGACCTGGCCCGGCCGCTGGCCAGGCCCTGGTTGTACGGCATCGCGACCACCCTGGTCGCCAGGCACCGGCGCGACGAGGAGCGGTTCCTGCGGGCACTGAGCCGTACGGGGGCGGACCCGCTGCCGGAACCGATGGCCGACACGGTGATCAGCCGCGTCGCCGCGCAGGAAGAGGAGCGACGGATCGCGAAGGCGTTGGCGGGGCTGTCGCGCGGTGACCGTGACGTGCTGCTGCTGGTGGCGTGGGGTGACCTGTCCTACGAGGAGGTCGCGCAGGCGCTCGGCGTCCCGGTAGGGACCGTGCGCTCCCGGCTGCACCGCGCGCGCAAGAAGGCAAGGACCGCCTTCGGCGGCGACCCGACCCGGGAGGAGAAGCAGTGAAAGAGATCCAGCGGTTCCGCGCGTCCGTTCCGACGATCACCCGCGAGGCGGAGGAGTCGGCCCGTGCCCGCCTCCTGCACGAGATCCACGCCCTGCCCGCGCCCGCGCGGCGGCGCCTGCCCCGGCTGGCCTGGAGGGTCGCGCTCGCCGGTGCGTTCTCGGTGGTGATCGGTCTCAGTGCGGTCCGATTGCAGACGCCCCCGGCAACGCCCGTGGCCAGCGTCCAGGAACTCAGCGAGCGCGCAGCCGAGGCGGCCGAAGCCCGCGGCGGGGTGAAGCCCTCGCCGGGCCAGTGGCTGTACATCAGGGAGAAGCTGGCCGCGCCCGGCGACGGGTTCGGTGTGAATCTCGATGAGCGCACCACCAATGAGATCTGGACCAGCGTGAACGGCGAGCAGACCGCCTGGTATCAGCCCGGCGGCGAACTGCTCGTTCAGGGCACCCATCCCGGAATCTCCGCAGCCGACCTGGCCGAACCTCCCGTCACCCCGCAGGAACTGCTCAGCCGGATCGACAAGGTCACGGCGGAGTCCATGGCCAGGATGTTCAACAGCGATGGCAGCCCTCATGAGGAGTCCAGGGAGCAGCGGCTCTTCCAGGCGATCTACCAGCTCATGGGCGAGCAGGCTCTCAGCCCGGAGGTACGCGCCGCCCTGTTCCGCGCACTGCCCCTGATCGAGGGAGTGGCCGTGCGTCCGGATGCCGTGGACGCCGAGGGCCGGCACGGGGTGGCCTTCAGCTACACCGACGACTGGGCACGCTACGAGCTCATCCTGAGCCCGGATGATTTCCGCTACCTGGGGACGTACGGGGTCACTGTCGCGGACCGCACGATCAGGTACACGGACTCGGACCCGGTCTTCGTAGCGGCGGGCACCTCTCTCGTGCTCAGCGCCCAACTGGAGGCCCACCTGGTCGACAAGGCCGGGCAACGGCCTTAGGACATCCTGGCCGATCGGCCCCCTTCCAGAGCGGGAAGGGGGTCATATCTTGCATGTGGGCCGCCCGACCTCAACGTGCGCCACGACGATTCCCCTCCTAAGGTCCTCGCGCAGGGCACCCGCCGATTTCGCCTGACGGCATCCCGATTTCCGGGTCGGCCCGCGTGTCCGCCCGTGACGGGCAGGGCGGGGCCGAGAAAATGCATGGGAAAGTGTCGGCGCCCGGTGATAGAAAGCAAGTTCGACTTTCATCCTCGATCTGCTTGGGAGCGAACCTGTGACCATCAGCAGTTCGGAGTTCTCCGTCTCCGGTCGCCCGCATGACAGGCGAGGTCCGGTGCGCTGGTTCTGGTCCCATGTTCGCCGCCATCCGCTCCAGCTGACCGGATTCCTCGGCGCATCGCTGATCATGGTCGTGCTCAACGCCACGGTCCCCGGGCTCACCGGCGCGGCCTTCGACACCGTGCTGGGCGAGAACGGTGGCGGGGCACGGGAACTGGGCCTGATCTCGCTGGGACTGCTGGCGATCGTGCTGGCCCGCGGCGCCTTCGACCTCATCGCACGCCTGGCCAGCGAGGTTCTGGCCAAGCGGCTGGAGCGGGACACCAGGGACGAGCTCTACGTCAGCCTGCTCGGCAAGAGCCAGACCTTCCACAACAGACAGCGGGTCGGCGACCTGATGGCGCGGGCGGCCAACGACATCCGGCAGCTCTCCATCATGATCTCCCCGGGCATCGACCTGATCGTCGACTCCAGCTTGACCGGCCTGGTGCCCCTGGTCTTCATCGCCACGATCGACCCGCGGCTGCTGCTGGTGCCCGGCGTCTTCGCGGTCGTCTTCGTTCTCGCACTCTGGCACTACATGGGGCAGCTCAACCCGGTGGCGACCCGCATGCGCGAGCAGTTCGGCGATCTCAACGCCGGGCTGAACGAGGCGGTCCGCGGCATCGAGGTCATCAAGGTGTCCGCGCAGGAGGACCAGGAGCGGCGGCGGTTCCGGGCGCGCGCGCGACGCTATCGCGACTCCTTCGTCCGCAACGGCCTGGTCCAGGCCCGTTACCTGCCGACCCTGCTCTTCGCCTTCGCGATGGCCGGGGCGCTCTGGCACGGCCTCTACCTCCAGGCCGCGGGCGACATCACGATCGGCGAGCTGGTCGCCTTCATGAGCCTGGTGAACATGATCGGTTTCCCGACCAATATGTCGATCTTCACCTTCTCACTGGTCCAGCTCGGCATCGTGTCCGCCCGCCGGATCCTGAGCATCATGAACACCGAGACCGAATTCGGGCGGCGCGCCGACGGCCACGCCGCACCGATCAGCGGGGCGATCCACTTCGAGAACGTGACGTTCGGCTACGGGGAGGACGATCCGGTGTTGCGCGGGGTGACGTTCACCGTGCAGCCGGGCGAGACCGTGGCGATCGTCGGCGAGACCGGCTCGGGCAAGAGCACCCTGACGAAGCTGGTCCCCCGGATCTACGACGTCACCGCCGGCCGGATCCTGGTGGACGGCGTGGACGTGCGCGAGTGGGACCTCGACTCGCTGCGCTCCCAGATCTCCACCATCGAGCAGGACATCGTGCTGTTCTCCAGGTCGGTGGCCGAGAACATCGCCTTCGGGCTTGGCCAGCAGGTGGAGCGGAGCGCCGTCGTGAAGGCGGCGGAGGAGGCCCAGGCCGCCGAGTTCATCGGCGAGCTCGACGACGGCTACGACACGGTCATCGGTGAGCGCGGCATCACCCTCTCCGGCGGCCAGCGCCAGCGCCTGGCCATCGCACGGGCACTGCTGACGGATCCGGCGATCCTCGTGCTCGACGACTCGACGAGTGCGATCGACTCCGCCACGGAGGACAGGATCCAGCAGGCCGTCGATCGCGTTCTCGACGGGCGCACCACGCTCCTGATCACCCACCGGCTCTCCCAGATCCGCTGGGCCGACAAGGTTCTGCTGCTCCGCCGAGGCGAGCTGGTCGACTACGGCACGCACGACGAACTGCTCGCCCGCAGTCGCCTCTACCGGCGGATCTTCGCCCACTACGACGAGGTCGACCTGGCAGGCACCACCGACCCGGGCGTGGTCCTCGCGGGCGAGCAGGGAGGGCAGGGCTGATGGGCTTCATCATGGACGGCCTCGACGCCGAGGACTACGACCGCACCTACAACGATCGTGATCTACTCCGCCGGATCCTGTCCTACTTCCGGCCGAAGCTGGGCGCGATGGTCCTGGTCGCGATCATGATCGTGCTCTTCTCACTGACCCAGGCGGCCATGCCGTTGCTGGTCAGCCGGGGCGTGGACGGGATCGAGGACGGCACGATCGCCGATGTGGGCCGGCAGCTCGCCGCCGGCCTGCTGCTCGCCGGGGTGCTCGGCTGGCTGTTCAACTTCGTCCGCCAGTGGTACAGCGCGAAGGTCACCGGAGACGTCGTCCTGCGTCTCCGCGAGGACGCGTTCGACGCCGTACTCAAGCGTGACCTGTCGTTCTACGACGAGAACCCGTCGGGCAAGATCGTCAGCCGGGTCACCTCCGACACCGATGACTTCGCGACCGTCTCCACCCTGACGATGGACCTGATCAGCCAGGTGTTGATGGTGGGCTTCGTCACGATCCTGCTCTTCCTGCGCAGCGTCGAGCTCGCCTTGCTGACCCTTCTCGTGGTGCCGGTCGTGGTGGGCATCGCGCTGCTGTTCCGACGGGTCGCCCGCAGCAGCACCCGCAGGGCGCAACGCTCGCTGAGCCGGGTGAACGCCACCCTGCAGGAGACCATGGGCGGAATCACCGTCGCCAAGAACTTCCGCCAGGAGCAGCGGGTCTACGACGAGTTCCGGCCCATCAACGAGCAGAGCTACCAGGTGACGCTCAGGCAGGGTTTCGTCTTCTCCGGCATCTTCCCGGTGCTCTTTCTCGTCGCCGGGCTGGCCACGGTCGCGCTCGTCCAACTGGGCGGTACCACGGTGCTCGGCGGCGGTCTGTCCGCCGGCGACTGGTATCTCTTCCTCCAGGGGGTCGCGCTCTTCTGGTTCCCGCTGACCTCCATCGCCGCGTTCTGGTCCCAGTTCCAGCAGGGCCTGTCCGCGTCAGAGCGGGTCTTCGCCCTGATCGACGCGCCACCCCGGGTCGTGCAGACCGCCCCTCAGCCGGTCGGCAGGCTGGCGGGCCGCATCGAGTTCCGCGACGTCCGGTTCGGTTACGAAGCCGACAGCACCGTCCTGCGGGACTTCAACCTCACCATCGAGGCGGGCGAGAGCGTCGCGCTGGTCGGTCACACCGGTGCGGGCAAGTCGACGCTCAGCAAGCTGATCACCCGGTTCTACGAGTTCCAGGACGGCCGGTTGAGCATCGACGATCGTGACATCCGCACGCTGGATCTGGCCGGGTACCGGCGGCAGATCGGCGCGGTTCCACAGGTTCCGTTCCTGTTCAGCGGCACTGTCGCCGACAACATCAGATACCCGAGGCCGGAGGCGAGCGACGAGGAGGTGCTCGCCTCCGCCACGGCGGTCGGCGGCGGCGACTGGATCGACGCCCTGCCCGACGGCCTGCGGACCGACGTCGGCGAACACGGCCGCGCCCTGTCCATGGGCCAGCGCCAGCTCGTCGCGCTGGCCCGCCTGCTCATCCAGGATCCGGCGATCGTGGTCCTGGACGAGGCCACCGCCAGTGTCGATCCGCTGACCGAGGCCCAGATCCAGGAGGGCCTGGACCGGGTGCTGGCCGACCGCACCTCCATCGTCATCGCACACCGGTTGTCCACGATCGAGCACGTCGATCGCATCATCGTGCTGGATCACGGCCGGATCGTCGAGGAGGGCGACCACAGCACGCTGCTGGCTCGCGGTGGTCACTACTGCCAGGTCTACAACACCTACTTCAGGCACCAGTCCCCCGACTACCGTCCCGGTTCCGGGTTCGTCTCCGTCACCGGCCCCGTCACCGGCCCTGTCACCGGCCCTGTCACCGGCTCCGCGTGATCAAGGCTGCTCGAACCGGGGCCCGGGCACCGGCCGGGGATCCACGATTCGAGCAGCCCGCCAGGACGGTCAGCGTGCCCGCGCCGCGCGGATCCCGACCACGTCGTAGGGGGTGTTCGGCTCGGGTGGCGTCGTGAAGCGGGCGTTCGGCAGGTAGAGCCGATCGCCGAACCTCGCCACCGTGGTCGGCACGTCGAAACGCTGGTCGGTGAGCCGGTCGACGACCCGCCCCGAGGAGTCGTCCCGGCTCATCCGTACTGCGGTCACGACGTTGAGCCGGTTCTGCACGACGTACAGGGTGCGGCCGACCAGCAGCAGGCCGTCGCCGTTGACGAGGGATTCACCGCCCAGGTCCACCGACGTGGTCACGCCCGTCACCGGGTCGGCCTTGAACAGCCGTCCGGTGTTGGACTGCACGATGAGCAGCGCTCCACCGTCGGGGGTCTCGGCGATGCCGTTGGCGTTGATACCCGGGCCGTACTCGATGGCACCGGTCAGCGGCACCGTGTCGGCCGTGGCCGGCAGGGTGCCGCCCGCGCCCAACCTGAGCCGGTAGAGAACGGGATTGGTGGAATCGGTGAACCAGGCCGCCTTCCGGGCCAGTACGACGTCGTTGACGAAGGCGGCTCCGCTCACGAGCGAGTAGCTCTTGAGCAGCCTGCCGGTACGGGTGTCGATCACGCGTGCGTCGCCGCCGGTGCCGCCGGCGACGAACAGCCGTCCCGTCGCGTCGGTCTTCAGCCCGAGCGACGGGGTGCCCGGCCCGTCGCTGAGCACGCTTCCCCTGCCCGTACGCAGGTCGGCCCGGTAGATCGCGCCGGTCGCCCGCGAGCCGAAGAAGGCCACCGGTCCGGGTCCGATCGCGATGCCCTCGGGCTGGAATCCCGCGGGCAGCGGGAAGCCCACGGGGGGAGTCGTGGTGGTGTCGGCCTGTGCGGGAGCGCCTAACAGGCCGACGAGCATGGCGCACAGTGCGGTCGTGAGGATCACAGGTCTCATGAATCTCACTATTCCTCCCCATAGCGTTCCGGGAAAGGCGGCTCACAGAACGCGATCTCGCACCGCGGCGCAGAAGATCGCGAACTTCGGACCGCCGGGAGACCGGTCGTAGCCGGCTCACGTCGTTGGGGTACGGAGCCCCGCCCGGATCGGCCAACCCCGACGTACGCCACCACGAGCACCGGCTCCATTCGAAGGTCCGGAGAAGTGCTTGACGTATGACGTCAAGTACTTGATAGTTGGCGACTTCTACGGCCCGCACGTGGCCAACGACCTCATCCGCGAGGCACTCCACCCCTACCCCGACGACCTCGTGATCGCCCCCGTGGTCGCGGTACAGAACCGGTTCCACCTCTTCGACCGGGACAGCGAGGACGTCCTCACCGCCTGCGAGGAGCATGGCATCGCCTTCGTTCCCTACTTCCCCCTCGCGGCGGGAATGCTCAAGCCGGGACTGGACACCTCACAGGCCCCGCCGGGCATGGCGCCCACCGAGGAGCAGCAGCGGACGCTCGACCAGGTGGCCGGGCGTCATGGCGCGACCCGCACCCAGGTGGCGCTCGCCTGGCTGCCGGCCCGTTCCCCGGTCATCCTCGCGATCCCCGGCACCGGCTCCGTGGCACACCTGGAGGAGAATGTCGCCGCGGCCGACCTGCGGCTGACCGAGAGCGACATCGCCCGGCTGGACGAACTCGCCTGATCGGCGGACCCACCGCGGAAAGAGGAGTCAGCCTTCCCGGTGGCGTCGGCCCAGCTCCGCGACGAAGGCCGTGAGCAGGCGGGCGAACTCCCGCCTTTCGTGCTCGGACCAGCCGCACATCGCCGCGTCGAAGACCTCACCGCGGAAGCGGTGGACCCGCTCGGCGTGCCCGGCGCCCAGTTCGGTGAGCTCCAGCGTGCTGCGGCGGCCGTCAGCCGGGTCGGCCACCCTGCGCAGCAGCCCCGCCTCGACGGCCCTGGCCACCAGTCGGCTGGCGCGGGGCTGGTCGACGCCCATCCGACCGGCGACGGAGGTCACCGTCGCGGCCTCCGGCCCCTCCTCCACAGCGTCGATCACCCCGAAGAGTGCGGGGTCGAGCTCGACGTCACCCGCGAGGCGCTGGAGGGCGCGGCGGGTCTGGCTGCGCCGGATCGCCACCATCGCCCGCTCGACGGCGGCCACCTGAGGATCTTCCATGCCCCAATGATACATGTACTAATACATGTTATTGTCAAAGTACATGTATCGGGCAGGGAAGGCGGCACCGTGAACATCTCCGAGATCACCGGCCAAAGACGTCCCATCGGCTACTGGATCAAGCACCTGCACGGCCTTGTCGAGGGCTCCCTCGACGGCCTCCTCGCCGACCGGGGCCTGACCCGCCGCCACTGGCAGGTGCTGAACGTCATCGCCACCGACTCCCCCACCCTCGCCGACCTCGACATCGCCCTCGCCCCCTTCCTTGACGACCGGCGGTCTTCCCTGCGCCCGGTGGCGGACGACCTGCGCGAGCGGGGCTGGCTGGAGGGAGCGGAGCGGCCGACCCTCACCGCCGCCGGGATCCGGGCGCACGAGGAGTTACGACGGCAGGTGAACACCGACCGTGCCCGCCTCACCGAGGGGATCAGCGCCGAGGAGTACCTGGCCACGATCGACGTCCTGACACGGATGTCGGCCAACCTGATGGACCCGGCGGAGCCCGCAAAACAACCCACCAATCCCGGAAATATCACCTAAAATATATTAGGCAACACTTAAATATCTATTATTGCCCTGCCGAAGGGTGGCAGAAAACCGATCTCCGCGAGATGACAGAATTACTTATGTCACCTTAATATCGTCTATCTTCGCCGTCCGCAGGCTCCACACGGAGTGATGATATTGCGACGAGTGGCAATGAATGATGAGCCGTGACGAGAGCGGCGGTCAGCTCCGGCGGCCGCCCGACATCTCCAACCGGACCGCTGCTCTCCCCATTGGGGCGGGACAGCCCGGAGACCACGACCGCGCCGCCGGCGCCGGACGCGTCCGCAACGGCCGGCGGCCGGTCGAGCCGCAGGAGACGGGCAGGACCGAAGAGGCGATCACCGCCTACCGGCACGCCGCGGAAGCCGGGAACACCGACGCCTGCTGGCAGCTGGTCGAGTTGTTCCAGCGGGTGGGCCGGACCGAGGAGGCGATCACCTGGCTGCAGACCCGGGCGGAGACCGGCGACATCGACGCCCTGTGGAAGGCGGTCGAGTTACTCCAGGAGTCCGAGCGGGCCGAGGAGGCGATCACCTGGCTGCGCACCCGCGCCGAGGCAGGCGACACCCACGCCCTCAGGCGGCTCACCGTCCTGCTGTACCAGCTGGATCGGGCCGAGGAGGCGATCACCTGGCTGCGCACCCGCGCCGAGGCGGGTTACCCCGACGCCCTGGCGCACGCGGTCGACCTGATGCACGAGACGGGCCGCACCCAGGAAGCGATCACCTGGCTGCGGACCCGGGCGGAGACCGGCGACGTGCACGCCCTGATATGGGCGGTCCTGCTGCTCTGCGAGACCGGTCACGCGGAGAGAGCGGTCCTTGCCTACCTGAGCGCCGCCGAACTGGGCCGCCCCGACGTTCTGGCCCAGGCGATCGGCCTGCTGAGACGGCTCGGCCACACCGACGAGGCCGAACGGCTCCGACGGTGCGGGATCACCCCCGGCAGGACGTGACCCGTATCGGCCCTCGCCGATCGGCTCAGCGCTCGACTCCTCGGCCGAGGACCGGCTTCGCTTCCACGACAGATGTTCCGTCCAGCGCCTCCAGGCCACATACGTGCACCCGTGCCCCGTCTATCGCGATGATTTCCATCAGGTGCCAGAGAGATCCAACCAGCGCACAAGTGCACTGGACCATCCTCACGCCATGAACATCGCAAGAATCTCCCTCATGACGCTCGCGGTCGGCGTTCTCGCGGGATGTACCTTCACCGTCGAAGCGGATCAGGAGGACGCCTCATCGGCCCAGAACCCGCCGAAACCCCCGGGAACCTTCGCGACGCCCTTTCCCACCGCGATCGGAGCACTGGATCTGGTATCGGCGACCCCCGCCGAGGAGCGCTTCAAGCTCCCGGACGGGCCGCACCACAAGATCCTCGGCACCCAGCTCACCACGTTCTACCAGGACGTCCCGCGCCTGAAATCCTTCTACGCCACCGGGGCGCAGGCCGAGGTGACCGATCCCAAGGCCGCCGTGGACTGGCTGACCGCTCAGGACCGCGAGAGGGAGAACCCGCAGACGGACTGGGTCTACGTGGGAACCGGTCCGCTCCGCGGCGCGGCCTCCTGCCGGAACACCGACGACGGGACCTACTGCTACTGGGCCGACGCCGACACGGTGGGCTTCCTTGAGATCCCGCGCGGCCTCGCCGGGAAGATCACGGAAAGCTTCGCCATGATCAGGAGCGCGCTGGAAGGAGAGCCCGCCAAGAGCCGGTGACCGAGGAGCCATGCCGGTCTGTGGGCCGGCAGGTAGGTCTGCTGCGTCGTCTCTGCTCTCATTGGGCTCGCGCAGCAGCCGGGCACGCATGACCAGCCCGGCCTGGCTCAACAGGCCGGCGATCTGGAAAAACTGGGGTCTGGTGAGGCGATGAGGGCGCCGGTACGGTTTGACCATGGCTGTGCGGTCGTTGGGATACCAGAGTGATCTGATGTTGCTCGGGCTGCAAGGCAGCGTCGTCGACCGGCGCGACGGTTACCTGGCTGTCCGGACGCCCGCCAACCCGACCTATCACTGGGGGAACTTCATCCTGCTGGACACCCCGCCGGCCCCCGGAACGGTGGCCTCGTGGGTGAGCACCTTCCACCACGAGTTCCCGGACGCCGGCCACGTCGCCCTCGGTGTCGACGGTGTCACCGGCGACGCCGGCGAGCCGGAGGAACTGGCGGCGGCGAGCCTCGATGTCGAGCGGAGCACCGTGATGACGGCCAGTGCGGTGCACCCGCCGCCGCGCCCCAACCGTGACGCTCACTTCCGCGTCCTGAACGGCGACGAGGACTGGTCCGCCGCGCTGGCACTGCAGGAGGCCACCAACCCCGGTCCCGACATCGAGGGATACCGGGCGTTCGCCCAGCGCAATCTGGCGGCGATGCGCCGGCTGCAGGAACGCGGGTGCGGCGCGTGGTTCGGAGCCTTCGTGAACGACCGCATGGTCTCCGGGCTCGGCCTGTTCACCGATGGTTCGGGGCTCGCGCGCTACCAGGCCGTCGACACCCACCCGGCACATCGAAACCAGGGCCTTTCCGGAACCCTCGTGTACACGGCCGGCCGGCACGCTCTGGAACATCTGAACGCGCACACGCTCGTCATGGTGGCCGATCCGAGCTACGTCGCGATCCGCGTGTACCGCTCGGTCGGATTCACCGACGCCGAGACACAGGTCCAACTGGAGCCGTCAACGGCTTCCACC
The DNA here is from genome assembly GCF_040607515.1 of Streptosporangium sp. NPDC005286. Taxonomy (NCBI): domain Bacteria; kingdom Bacillati; phylum Actinomycetota; class Actinomycetes; order Streptosporangiales; family Streptosporangiaceae; genus Streptosporangium; species Streptosporangium sp. NPDC005286. Next base: position 13,667 of record NZ_JBEXGU010000001.1, read on the forward strand.
CCTCGCTGACCGTCACCGGCGTGCTGTGCGTCATCGGCGCGCTCGCCGCGGTGCGGTACGTACGACGCAGCCAGGTGCCCGTCGACATCCCGGCCGCCCACTGACCAGTGATCGGCAGTAGCCGCGTTTGTACCCACATCTCCGTATCATCGAATACATGACCGCTGAGTACCCGGAATCCTTCCGTCGTGGTGAACTGCGCGTCTCCCATGCCGAGCGCGAAGCGGTGGTGACACGGCTGAACGAGGCGGCGGCTGAGGGCCGTATCGAACTGACCGAGCTCGACGAGAGGCTGGAACGGGCGCTGACCGCCAGAACCTACGCCGATCTGACGCCCCTCACCGCCGACCTGCCGCCCGTGGTTCCGCCGGACCCGGGACAGCCGCTGGTCCTCAAAGGAGGCCTTCACGGCGCGTCGCGCGTCGGGCGCTGGCAGGTACCCGCGAAAGTGATCGCGTACGGCGGCATGGCCGGCGTCAAGATCGATTTCACCCAGGCCGACTGCCGGCTGCCCGAGGTCGAGGTGGAAGCACACGGCCAGATGGCCGGGGTCACGATCATCCTCCCTGACGGCTGGGCCGTGGAGACCGGCGGGATGGATCCCGGCCTCGGCGGTCTGAGGGACAAGACCACTCCCGACCGACTGCCGGGCACGCCACTGATCCGCCTCACCGGCACCGGCGGCCCGGCAGGCGTGGTCGTCCGCCATCCCAACGCCCTCGAACGCCGCAGGCTGAAGCGCATGTCCGCACATGTAAGCCCGCCTACGACACGTCCTTGATTTCATCCTGATGGCCTGGTGCGGCAGGCCCACGGAGGACGGTGCCCCCGTGGAGCCCGCAGGAGCCTGCAGCGGAGCGATTCACCGGCGGACGGCGGGTTCTGCTCACCTCGGTCTGGAAACGACTCCGCACAGGTAGGTGGACTCCTCCAGCAGCTGCGGCGTCAGTGTGATCCCGGTGAGGCGCTCGGCCAGGAGGAACGCCGGCCCTTCGTAGGGGTCGGCGCCTGGGTAGACGGAGTCGATCCGCTCCATGGTCTCTGCGAGTTCGTCCGGCATCTCCTCTGAGTAGCCTTCCTCGTACGGGAACTCGAGCTGGATCCTTCCGTCTTCGATCCAGTGGGAATAGCCTTCCTGGTGCGCGAACTCGAACCGGATCTTTCCGTCTTCAATCCAGTAGAAGTGGTCGATCAATTTGACTTCGAGGAAAAAGTGGGAGACGAGGCGGGTGCCCGCCGACAGCGGCATGGTGATCTCTTCGGTGATGCCGAGCCCGCCGAGGGCCTCGACGATGAGCACCCAGTCGCCGACGGCGACGGCACCGAAGAACAGGTTCTTCCCGTCGTAGCCGGAGTAGGCGGTCTTCGTCAGCTCATCAAGCGTCATGCGAGAGCAGTCTTCAACCCGGACGCCGAGCCGGGTCACCAGTTCCTCAGGCGTCAGGCCGCGGACGTAGGTGAAGCAGTAGGCATCCGCCAGCTCGGGGAAGCGCTCGCGGGAGAACCAGGAATAGTCATCAGGAGTCGCGATCACCCCGGCATGTTCGCAGCACCCACCGACACAATGAGCTCTCCTCATGGCGAATTGCTCCCATTTCTTATCGTCGGGTTCGCCCCTCGGGGCGTGGGCGCAGCAACCCGGTGATCTGCTCGGCGTCGGTGTACAACCGGATGCCGCACACTGTCATGAGCAGCCAGGACGGCTTCAACGCCTGGAACGCGTTCACCGAGGAGCTGCACGCCGACTGCCGCGCTCGTACCGGTCCGCTGTACGACCGTCGACTCCGTCGACGTCGCCCGTGACATGGACGTGCTGCGCGCCGCTTCCTGCTCAACTCGCTCCCGCCTTACGACCCCGCGGTGGTGAAGGCGGCCCTGAAGCGCCTGACCGGCTAGCCTGGCCGGACTTCGTCGCCGACTCTCAGCTCGCCGAGGTTCCTGGGTACCAGGCGGATGCCGAACCAGGTCTTTCCGTCCCAGCGGCGGTGTTTGGCCAGGGTTCTCAGGGGTTCCTTGCCGCGGTCCTGAGTGGCCGGGTCCCAGATGGTGGCGGCGCAGCGGTCGCACAACCCCGAGACGCGGAAGTCGACCTCGCCGATGCGGACCGACGTCCAGGCGTCCTCCGCGAAGGGTTCCGCGCCGTCGATGACGGCGTTGGGCCGGAAGCGGGCGACGTCGAGGGGGTCCGGGGGGTGCTCCTGGCGTTCCATGGCGCCTTCGGCGATCCAGTCGTCCAGGCGCTGGAGCGAACTCCTGGCGACGAGCAAGAGGGGTCCGTCCCAGAGACCGCCCTGTTCCTCGGTGATGGTCCGGCGTCTGGGGTCGTCCAGCCAGATGAGGCGGGCGGGCTTGCCGAGCAGGCGGGTGAACCATTCATGGGCGTCGGCGTGGGCGAGCACGGCTCGGTCGAGGTTGGAGCAACCTAGCGGGATCGCGTCGCCGGTGGCCGGGGGGACCTTGAGTTCGCCCATGCTCTTCGCCGACAGGCGAAGGCCGCCTTCGGGGGTTTCGGCGGCCGAAACCGAGAGAAGCTGGGGATGTTCGCCTACCCAGATCAGTTCTCCCAGCGGGTCCACCACGGCCCAGCGGCGGTCGCCTTCCAGACCCCGGGGGAGGACTTGGGCGGATGGGCGGGAGATGCCTTTGGTGGACTTGATGGAGTAGGTGCGGATCTCCGCTAGTTCCATTGGGCAAGGATAGGAGAAAGCGCTCTCTTGGGGTATGGGAGCGTGCCCACGGGGCGTCCGGAGCGGGGTATTGGGCCCCCTCTGGGATGCGGGTTTCGCATGCTCTTCGATGAGGCGGCGGGGTCCGTTCGCCGGAAGCCCTGTAGCGGCTTCTGGTGAAACACTCATTGCGGGTGCCGTCGGAGGACGCGGCTTGGCACCTCCTCTCCAAGCGGGGCCGGCGGCATCGCCCAGGTCTGCCGCTTTCACTCACGACAGGCTCGGAGGTCTTGCCGGGCCGGAGAAGGGCAGCGATTTCGCGGGTTCCGTAAAAGTCCGGCTCGGAGCCGCTTGTACGGGTCGCGGTCACCGGTGAACAGCGAAATCCCCGCGCCGGTTCAGGGGATGGTACGAGGGACGCGCACTTTCAACCACCGGGTTGACCGATGGGCGATCTATGGCCTACCGTCCTTTAAACCATTGAGTTGAAACTAGGGGGATGACCACGGACACGCTGTCCCGAGTCTTCGCTGCCCTCGCGGATCCGACCCGGTGCGACATGGTGGCCCGGCTCGCCGAGGGCGACGCGACCGTGAGCCAGTTGGCCGAGCCGTACCGAATGACGCTGCAGGCCGTCTACAAGCACTTGCGGGTGCTTGAGGACGCCGGGCTCGTCAGCCGACCGCGAGGGCCGCAGCCCCGGCCGGTGCGCCTGGAGGTCCAGGCCCTCGACCTGATGGACACCTGGATCGAGCGCCACCGGGACCGCGTCGAGCAGCGCAACCGCCGCCTTGACGCCGTCCTGGCGGAGATGAACGGAGACGAACATGAACAGGATCACGGAGACAGCCATCGAAGCCGACCCGAGGCTGCCGGTCATCCGGATAACTCGTGACTTCGCGGCCACGCCCGAGCAGCTGTTCCGCGCACACACCGATCCCGCGTTGTTCGCCCGGTGGGTGGGCCCCAACACCACGGCCACCCGGATCGAGCACTGGGACGCGCGTACCGGCGGCAGTTGGCGGTACGTCTCGGTGCACGACGGCACGGAGTACGGGTTCCACGGCTGCTTCCACGAGGTACGGCCGGACCGTATCGTGCAGACCTTCACGTTCGACGGCGATCCCGACGGAGTCGCGCTGGAGACGTCGTGGTTCGAGGACCTGGGCGACGGCCGTACGCGGCTGCGGACACAGTCGCTGGTCGACAGCTTCGAAGGCCGCGATGCGTGGTTGCGCAGCGGTATGGAGGTCGGTGTCAACGAGGGTTACGCGAAGCTGGAGAGGATGCTCATCGATGGCACTGTCTGAGCGCCCAGCCGAGCGACACCTGCAGGTTGCCGGGCTGTTCACGGACCGGGTTCGCGGTACCAGGTTCTGGGACGCGCCGTCCCCGGTCGCCGGCTGGGCCGCTCGCGACGTCGTGCGTCACCTGACCGAATGGTTTCCCGGGTTTCTTGCCTCCGGTGCCGACATCGAACTGCCCCGCGGACCGTCGGTGGACGAGGACCCGGTCGCCGCGTGGCAGGTTCACTGCGACGGTGTGCAGGCGGTGTTGGACGATGCGGAGACGGCGCACCGGGAACTCGTCAATCCACACGTCGGCAGCCTGCCTGTGGAGACCGCGATCGACCGGTTCTACACCGCCGACGTGTTCATGCACACCTGGGATCTCTCCAGGGCCACCGGCCAGGACGACCGGCTGGACCCCGACTTCTGTGCCCAACTCCTCGGTCCGATGGAGCAGATGGAGCAGGTTCTCCGCTCTTCCGGCCAGTACGGCGCCCGGGTCGAGGTACCCGGCGGTGCGGATACCCAGACCAAACTGCTGGGTTTCATCGGCCGGGACCCGTTCTGGTCGGGGCGGTGAGCCGGACGCTGATCTCGGCGTGTCGGAGATCAAGAATGGGCGAGGTCTTTCCCTGTATCCCCGGATTCTGGGTGCGGAACGCTCGGGAGTACTTCGACCGGTCTCAGCGCGAAAAGGGTGGACGGTGGGTCCAGGTGGACCAGCGCCAGAGCCATTGCAGGGGGCCCTGGCGATGGCGGCACAGCCAGAGCGTGGACACCAGCCACTGGGCCGGCGATCAGGAGCACCGTCGCCGAGGACCAGCCGTCCGGCGAGCCGCCGACGAGGCGGGCGGCCAGCAGGACGAGGACCGTGGCGGACAGGTAGTCGGTCAGCGCCATCCGGCCCAGCGGCGCGAAAACCCGCTGAAGCGCCGGGCGAAGCGGCGTTCTGAGCAGGAGCAGCAGGGCGCACCCGTAGCGGCCGGGCCGTCTAGGAGGTGGATGGCCTGATGAGGAGTTCCTTGGGCTCGGGAAGGTCGAATGGGTCCGAGGAGAGCTCCGTCTCGTCGGCGACCTGGTCGGCGGGCGGGGCGAGAACCACGACGTGCGATCCCCATTCGCTGTAGCGGGTGTCGGTCCGATGGGTCACCGGCGTGCTGCTGTCCCACCATGTCGCCTCGGTGGTCATCAGACGGGTGGGCAGGCCCGTGCCGTCGGTCCACAGCCGCCATGCGATCTTCTGGCCGCTGTCGCCGAAAAGCGTTTCACGCAGCACCACGGCGGAGGGGTTCTTGGACGACTTGGCCAGCTGCCCGTAGCCCACCGTTCCTTGATAGAAGAAGCCGCCGGAGACCGGCTTGGCCTTCGCCCTGCCGAGCATGGCCTTCAGGACGGCGGGCTCGAACGCGTCGATCGTCTGGAGGCTGGCGACATTGTCCGTGTCCCGGTATCCCGCACGCACCCAGGTCTTGCCACTGGGCAGGAGCCCCGCGTAGAGCGGGTGGGAGGTGTAGCGGTGCCCGCCAACGACGATCATCTCCTGCGGATCCTCGATTCCGGCGCCCCGCAGTTCCTCTCCGTCCTTGCCCTCAAGCAGTTTCCTGAGGGGCGGGTCGATGACCAGCCGCATGGTCGCGTCGGAGGCCGCCCGCCCGGAGGGACCAAGCTGCACCCTGCCGTTGACCCGGAATCTCAGTGACCGCTCGTCCTCGAAGAGAATGCGGGTCACCTCGGCGATGTGGACACCGCGTTCGAGGCGGAACTGCCGCTTGAGCGCCTGGACCGGGTCGGGGGGGCCGACCTGCGCCGCGGCGGGAGCAGCAGCGACCGACGCGGCCAGCAGAGCGCCCAGCAGGGCGGCCCATCGCTTCATGGATCTTGATCCTTCTCGAAAAGATGATGTTTCGGAAACATCATCTTTGCAGTTGGTCGCGCCAAACCGAGGGATACCGGTAACAATCGCCGAAAATCCCACGAAGCTGTCTCTGATCTGTGGAAACAGCGATCCTTGCAGGCCAGAGGGGGCTGGGGTGGTGGGCTCGCATCGGATACCAAGCCCAGCACGGCTATCCACAAAAACGTCAGGCTGACCGACACTCGGACCGGGCGCCGGTATCTGCCCGGCCGCCTTCAGGTGCCTGCCGACAACGGCGGCACCGACCTCTACTGTGCCTGCACCGACGTGTCCGGCGTACGGCTGAGCACCGAGAAGTTCGGACCGGGCCAGGTACGGGAGTTCTGGAGCCTGTTCGCACTGCCGGAGGACGCCGCCACGCTGAACGTCAAGATCGCCGACTTCGGGGAACTGGAGGTGCCCGTCCAGTAGTGCCGAAGGCGCGGGTCCGGCGGCTCTTTGGACCTCCCTATCCTGACAGCGAAGGATTCATCACCGTATGGGGGCCGAGTGATCCGCGTTCTGCTGGCCGAGGACATGACCATGCTGCGCCAGGCGCTGGCCGCCCTGCTGTCGCTGGAGGACGACATCGAGGTCGTCGCCGAGGTCGCGGCCGGTGACGTGATCGTGGCCACCGCGCTGCGCACCCGCCCCGACGTGGCCGTGATCGACATCGAGCTGCCCGGGATGAACGGGCTCAGTGCGGCGGCCGAGCTGCACGAACAGCTGCCCCAGTGCCGGGCTCTGATCCTCACCGGCGTGGGGCAGCCGGGCAACCTGCGGCGGGCGCTGTCCGCGCACGTGGCGGGGTTCATGGTCAAGGACTCCCGGCCGAAGGAGCTGGCCGAGGCGATTCGTACGGTCGCCGGGGGCGGCAGGGTGGTGGATCCGCAGCTCGCCTTCGCCGCCCTCGACCTCCCGGCCAGCCCGCTGACCGAGCGGGAGGCCGAGGTGCTGCGGCTGACCGCCTCCGGCGCCGAGCCACCGGAGATCGCCGCGCAGGTCGGTCTCTCCTACGACACGGTCCGCAACTACCTGGCCTCCTGTGTCACCAAGCTCAACGCGCGCAACCGGGTGGACGCCATCAGGATCGCGACCGAGGCGGGCTGGCTCTAAGGCCCGCGGTCAGCGTGAAACGGTCTCCGTCGCGCCGTACGGCCAGGCTCCCGCCGACCTCCTCGGTCCGCGCCGCGAGGTTGACCAGCCCGCTGCCCGCCCGGCCGCGCGTCTCGGGGAGCGCGCCGTCGTTCGACACCCGCAGCCAGACGACTCCCGCCTCCAGCGACGTCTCGATCTCGCACACCCGAGCGCCGGAGTGCCGTACCACGTTGGTCACCGCCTCCCGCAGCACGATCGCCCCCAGCGAGCCGACCGGCGTCGCGTCGAGCCGTACCCGCGCGTCGATCCCGGCGGCCGACAGCATGGAACGCGCCGTCTCCACCTCCTCGCCGAACGCCAGACCTGCCTCCTCCTCGGTGATCGACCGCACGGATGACAGCGCCTGTTCCGCGACCGTGACCAGCTCGGCCAGGTGCGCCCGCGCCGCGCCGGGGTCGGCATCGGCCAGCCGTACGGCCAGCTCGCCCTTGACGACGATCGCGGAAAGCTGGAATCCCAGCAGGTCGTGCACATCGCGGGCGATCCTCAGCCGTTCCCTGACCACCGACATCCGGGTCAGCTCCCGGCGGGCCTGTTCCAGTTGCGCGGCGGTGACCGGGAGGCGGCAGAGCGCGTACACCATGACCATGGACACGAGGCTGAGCAGCACCGTCACGTGCACGTTGGAGCCGGGTGACAGCGGCAGGGGCAGACAGACGAGGAGCGCGGCGAACGCCCACGACCAGGGGGCTCGCATGTGGAAGAGCACCACGCCCGCGACCAGCCCGGCATAGGACGGGGGCACGATGTCGCCGACGAGGGCCATCGGGGTGAAGAGCAGAACGACCTGCAGGAGCAGTGTCCACCGCCAGGCCAGGTGTTCCCGCGGGAGCACATGGCGCAACTGCAGCACCGCGACCAGCGGCAGGCAGACCACGACCACGATGATCTGGATCACGCTCGGCGCGGCGAGCGCCAGGTCTCGGGCACCGAACAGTTTCAGCGCCACCGTACCGATGTGATCGATCTCCAGGACCAGCAGGACCACCCAGGCCAGCCAGCGGGGGGTGTAGATCCTTTCCGGGGTGCGCGGGCCGAGCGGGACCCGCGCCTCCAGTGACACCGTGCCGCCGAGTTCGACGACCTCCGCCTCCACCGGTGCCGCGGCCTCGCGCAGCGGCGCCCCGGGCAGGCCGGTGAAAGTGACCTTGAGCCTGCCCGTACCGTCCACCTCGATCAGGCAGTGTTCCGGCGTGCCGTGCCGCAACCCGGCGATCACCGTACGCCTGAGCAGTGCGGCCAGGACGGCGTCAGCACGTTCCGGCAGGCGAAGCTCGGCAGCCTCGACCGTGGCCGACACCCCGGCCGCCGCCAGTACCGCCCGCGCGGCCTCGACCTCGGCCGCCAGTGACCTGTCGCGGTAGTCGTCGGCCACCGACCTGACCCGGTCCAGTGCCTCTCGCGCGACCTCGACGATCTCGGTCGGCCGGGTCCGCGCCCCCCTGATGATGACGGCGAGCCGCTCGCCCAGGATCGTGCGCAGCTCGCCGGCGATCCGCAGCCGCTCGCGCGCCACCTCGAACGAGGCACGTTCCGCGCGGGTCGCGCGCAGTTCCTCGACCAGATGGGCCAGCCTCGCCATGGCGAAGAAGCCCAGCCCTATCGCGCCGGTCGCGAGCATCGCCCAGGCCGCGTGCGTGAACCCGCCTCCGGGGAGCCACCACACCCGGACCAGGAACTCGGCGAGCGCGACGAGCGCCGCCGACAGCCAGGACACCCGGCCGGTGAAGCCGAGCAGCACCGAGGCGAGCAGCAGCGCCGAGATCGGCCCCCAGGACTCGCCGATGACGGCGTACGGCCCGAAGGTCAGCAGCGCTTGGACCGCGATGAGCAGGCGTGTCCAACGGCGGGACGGGATCCGCAGCACGACCAGGGCGTACAGGCAGCCGAGGGCGATCACGACGGACGCGCCGAACGCGAGGATCGCCGCGTCCGGCGGCCTGCCGAACGATGTCCCGATCGTCAGGACGCTGATCCGGAAGGCGCCGTACATCAGGAGGCAGGCGAACGACGGCAACAGGGCCCACCGCATGCGCCGCCCCCTAACCGAATGCCCGGAATGGACATTATGTCCGCCGCATATGACGGATGTGCGATTCGCATGGCGGGGGGTGCGAACCCCATCGGAACCGGTGCGGGAGGCACTACCGGCACGATCACGCTCCTTGCCAGGATTGTGCAGGTCAGAAGCTATCGAGGAGGCATTCGTGAGCACTCACGAGAAGATCGAACCGTTCCGTGTCGAGATCCCGCAGGCCGACCTGGACGACCTGCGGGACCGGCTGGCCCGCACCCGGTTCGCCGAGGAACTGCCCGAGTCCGAGGTGACCGACGGGGTGCAGAAGGGGCCGGTGTCGCCCGGCTGGGAGTACGGCGTGCCGGTCTCCTTCGTCCGTGACCTGGTGGCGCGGTGGCGGGACAGCTACGACTGGCGGGCGTGGGAGGCGAAGATCAACGCCTTCCCGCAGTTCACCACCGAGATCGACGGGCAGAACATCCACTTCCTGCACGTCAGGTCGCCCGAGCCGAGCGCCACCCCGCTGATCCTCACCCACGGCTGGCCCAACACGTTCGTGGAGTACCTGGGCCTGATCGGCCCGCTCACCGACCCCGCCGCGCACGGCGGCGACCCGGCCGACGCCTTCGACGTGGTCATCCCGTCCATACCCGGCTTCGGCTTCTCCGGGCACACCGCGAGCAAGGGCTGGAACATGGCCCGCATCGCCGACACCTGGGCCGAGCTGATGAGCCGGCTGGGCTACGAGCGGTTCGGCGCGCACGGCAACGACGCCGGCGCGATGGTCAGCCCCGAACTGGGCCGCCGCCACGCCGACCGGGTCATCGGCGTGCACGTCAACCAGATCTTCTCCTTCCCCTCCGGCGACCCCGCCGAGTTCGTGGATCTCTCCCCGGAGGACATGCAGTACCTGGGCTTCCTGCAGTCCTTCGTCGCACACTCCATCCACGACACCGCCCAGCAGGCGCAGCCGCAGACCCTCGCCCACGGCCTGGCCGACTCGCCCGCCGGTCAGCTCGCCTGGATCGGCCAGTTGCTGGCCGAGGTCCCGGACCCGGACCTGATCCTCACCAACGCCACGATCTACTGGCTGACCAACACCGCCGCGTCGTCGGCGCGGCTCTACTACGAGAACCACCACGCGGAGCAGGACACGTCGCAGACCACCTTCCCGATCGGCCTGTCCTCCTTCGCCTACGACTTCCGCCCGCTGCGCCGGTTCGCCGAGCGCGACCACGCCGACATCGTGTCCTGGAAGGAACACGACCGCGGCGGCCATTGGGCCGCCCACGACGCCCCCGACCTGCTCATCGACGACATCCGCGAGTTCTTCCGCATGTTCGCCTGACGGTGTCGGGCCTCCTGGGCGATCATCGACCACCCGCCGCCGTCCTCGTCGCGGCCCTGACCCTCGACCCGCACCTCGACCGGCAGGAGGCGAAGCGGGTGCGCTCATGATGGTGGTGGGGGTCGTCGCCCCCCGAGCGGGACAAGGAAAGGCCGGCTTCCTCATGAACATCGTCGAGTACGCCGACACCGTGTGGCGGGGCGAGGCCCCCGACAGCATCGTGCACGTGGGGCTCGCCGGGCAGGGCTTCGTGGAGGTCGTCGACGGAGTCGGCTTCCGCAGCGGTTTCGGCAACGTGATCGCGCTCCGGCAGGGCGGGGAGGTGACGCTGTTCGACACCGGCAACCCGTTCGACGCCGACCGGCTCCACGCCGACCTGCGGGCCTGGACCGACGAGCCGGTGAGCACGGCGATCTACTCCCACGGGCACATCGACCACGTCTCGGGGGTCGGGCCGCTCGACACGGAGGCCGAGGCGGCGGGGCGGCCCCGGCCGATGGTGGTGGGGCACGAGGCGATCACCGCCCGGTTCGAGCGCTATGTGCTGACAGCGGGCTACAACGCCGTCATCAACCGGCGGCAGTTCCAGGCGCCCGACCTGACCTGGCCCACCGAGTACCGCTACCCCGACGTGACCTACCGCGACGAGCTGACGGCCGGCCACGTCGAGCTCTTCCACGCCAAGGGCGAGACCGACGACGCGAGCGTGGGCTGGATCCCCTCCCGGCGCATCCTGCTCCCCGGCGACCTGTTCATCTGGGTGACCCCCAACTGCGGCAACCCGCAGAAGGCACAGCGCTACCCGCGCGAGTGGGCGATCGCGCTGCGCCGGATGGCCACGCTGCGGCCGGAGATCATGCTGCCCGGTCACGGCGCCCCGATCTTCGGCGCCGACCGGGTCGAACAGGCGCTGACCGAGACCGCCGAGTGGCTGGAGTCCATGGTCGAGCGCACCCTGGGGATGCTCAACGAGGGCGCCCGGCTGGACGACATCGTGCGCGCGGTACAGCCGCCCGCTCATCTGGCGGAGCGGCCCTACCTGCGCCCGCACTACGACGAGCCGGAGTTCGTGGTCCGCAACATCTGGCGGCTGTACGGCGGCTGGTACGACGGCAACCCCGCCCGCCTCAAGCCCGCCCCCGACGTCGAGCTGGCCTCGGCGATCGCGGAGCTGGCCGGGGGCGCGGAAAAGCTGGCCGACGCCGCGCTCCGGGCGCTGGCAGGCGGAGACCAGCGGCTGGCGGGACACCTGGCGGAGATGGCCGTGCAGGCCGCGCCCGACGACGCGGCGCTGCACCGGGTCCGGGCCGAGGTGTACGCGACCAGAGCGGAGTCGGAGGCGTCCCTGATGTCGAAGGGCGTGTTCACCTGGGCGGCCGAGGAGTCCCGCAGGACCGCCGGAGAACTCTGACCGAGTTCGGTCCCGGAGGACGGAACATGTTACGGCTCCGACGGAGGTGGAGGATCAGATCTTCCGGGCCGAGCTCGTCGAGCGGGCTCACGGCACGGAGACGTGCCTGTCGTCCGGCGACGCCGGTGCCATCGGAGCGCGGAAGAACCGCGCGGCGCGGGCGTGCTGGGTCCGGGTCAGCAACCAGTAGACCGAGGCGCCGTCCGGCCACTGGGTGACCACCCGGCCACTCGCCGAGCGGAAGTAGTTCGGTGCCTGGGCGAACGAGCTGGCGTCCAGCCGGCGCTTCAACCACCGGTTCAACCGCCTGACCGCCTCGGGCCGGACCTCGACGGCCGAGGCCCCTCGGCGGCGCATCTCCCGCAGCGACCGGACCACGAACTTCGCCTGCTGCTCGAAGTTGAACACCGGGGCGTAGTAGTTGGTGTTGGGGCCGTACATCATGAAGAGGTTCGGCATCTCGTCCACCATGATCCCGAGGAACGCCATGGGGTCGTCGCCCCACTTCTCCCGCAGGTCACGCCCGCCGCGTCCGCGTACCTCCAGACCGCAGAGGAACTCGGCCGCGCGGAAGCCCGTCGCGGTGATCACGACGTCGAGCTCGTGCTCCCGGCCCGCGGCGTCCACCACCCCGGTCTCGGTCATCCGCTCCACCGCGTGGGGGACGAGGGTGACGTCGTCGCGGAGCAGGGTCGGGTAGAAGGTGGAGCTGTGGATCGCCCGCTTGCCCAGGTAGGCCGAGTTCGGTGTCAGCGCCGCCTTGAGGTCGGGGTGGTCGCCGAACACCTCTTCGAGGTAGTCCTGGCAGACCTTGACCGCCCGGGTGTCGACGGTCCCGCCGGGCCGGATGATCCGGCCACCGAGCCACTTGCGCTCCAGCTCCAGGAAGAGCCGCCACCGGATGAGCCGCCGCGTCACCGGGTGGCGCCGCCGGGCGCGTTCCTCCTCGGTGAACGGGAGCGAGACCTTCGGGTCCACCCAGGCCGGCTGGCGCTGGAACACCGTCAGGTGCCCGGCGCGGCCACCGAGCTCCGCGACGATCTGGGCGGACGTCGAGCCGGTGCCGACCACCCCCACCCGGCGTCCGTCGAGCGCCACGTCGGGGCGCCACCGCGCGGTGTGGAAGATGTCGCCGGTGAACAGCTCGCGGCCGGGCCAGGCGGGCTCGTTCGGGACGTTCAGCAGCCCGACTGCGGTCACCACGGCGGTGAAACGCCGCACCTCCCCGGTGTCGAGGTGCACGGCCCACTGCTGGCCGTCCTCCTCCCAGACCAGCCGCCGGACGGTGCGGCCGAACCGGAAGTGCGCCCTGAGGTCGAATCGGTCGGCCACGTGCTCAAGGTAGGACTGCAGCTCCGCCTGGCCGGGGTAGGACCGTGACCAGTCGTACGGGGCGAATGAGAACGAGTACATCGGGGCCGGCGTGTCGACCTCGGCACCGGGGAAACGGTTGACCCGCCAGGTGCCGCCGGGCCCGTCCTCGGTCTCGAACACGGTGAACGAATACCCGTGCCGCTTCAGCTGGTGGGCCGCCGCGAGTCCGGCGAACCCACCGCCGATCACGGCCACAGAGGGCATGGCTCCGCCCGTCGATGGCATGACTGCTTCTCTCTGTCGAGTTCGTGCCGGGGCACGATGGTGTGCGGCGCTCGCGGGCGCCGGGGCTAGAGGACCTTGCTGAGGAAGTCGCGGGTGCTCGGGTGCTCGGCCTCGCCGGACAGCCGGCTGGACGGACCCTCCTCGACGATGCGGCCGTCCTCCATGAACACGAACCGGTCGCAGACCTCGCGGGCGAATCCGATCTCGTGGGTGACGATGATGGTGGTCATCCCGTCGAGCACCAGGCCGCGGATGACCTGCAGCACCTCGTTGACCATCTCGGGGTCGAGCGCCGAGGTCGGTTCGTCGAAGAGCAGCACCTGGGGCTTCATGGCCAGGGCGCGGGCGATCGCGACGCGTTGCTGCTGACCGCCGGAGAGCTGGGCCGGGTAGGCGTCGGCCTTCTCGGCCAGGCCGACCCGGTCGAGCAGCTCGTGCGCGTCACGGCGCGCCTCGTCGGCCGGGCGGCGCAGCACCCGGATGGGCGCCTCGACCACGTTCTCCAGCACGGTCTTGTGCGAGAACAGGTTGAACTGCTGGAACACCATGCCGAGGCGCTGGCGCTGCCTGGCCTCCCGCTTCGCCGACAGCCGGTGGATCTTGCCGCCACGCTCCTCGTAGCCGAGCAGTTCGCCGTCCAGCATGACCACTCCCGAGTCGGTGCGCTCAAGCAGGTTGAGGCAGCGTAGGAAGGTGCTCTTGCCGCTGCCGGAGCGGCCGAGCAGGCAGACCGCCTCCCCCTGGTGGACGTCCAGCGACACGTCGTGCAGGACCGTGTGCTGGCCAAAGGACTTGCGCACGTGCAGCGCGCTGATCAGCGGTGTCGTCATGGCTGGGCCCTCACTCGTCCGACGCGGCGCGTCGTCGTGGCGGTGCTCCGGCCGAGCACGCGCTCCAGGTAGTACTGGCCGACCGACAGCACGCTGACGAGGATCATGTACCAGATGGTCGCCACCATGAGCAGCGGGACGACCTCGAACGTGCGGTTGTAGATCTGCTGGACGCTGTAGAGCAGGTCCGAGACCGAGATGAAGGCGACGAGCGAGGTGGCCTTCATCAGGTTGATGAGGTCATTGCTCACCGGCGGCACCGCGATCTTCATCGCCTGGGGGAAGACGATGCGGCGGAAGATGTCGAACGGCGTCATGCCCAGGGCGAGCGCCGCCTCGCGCTGCCCTTTGGGGACCGCCAGCAGCGAGGAGCGGATGATCTCCGAGGTGTAGGCGGCCTGCTGGAGGCCGAAGGCCAGCACCGCCGACCAGTAGGCGGTCATCAGGTTGCGCGTCTGCAGCGCGAACAGGTCGCCGCCGAAGGGGTTGGGCAGGCTGAACGTCGGATAGATCAGCGAGATGTTGAACCAGAGGATGAGCAGGACCAGCAGCGGGATGGACCGGAAGAACCAGACGTAGGTCCCGCTGACCGCGCGCAGCACCGGATTCGCCGAGAGCCGCATGTTCGCGATGACCACCGAGACCACCAGGGCCAGCCCCATCGACAGGGCGGTCAGCGTGATGGTGTTGAGCAGGCCGTTCAGCACCCGCTCGGAGAAGAAGTAGTCGGCCACGGTGGCCCACTCGAAGGCGGGGTTGCGGGCGACGCTGACCGCGAGACCGGCGACCGCGACCACCATCAGCACCGCGACGGTCAGCCGGCCGAGGTGGAGCGGGCGCCCGTGCGGGAGCCGCGAGATCTCCTCCATCCGCCGGCGCCAGTCCACCGCCGCCCCGCCTGGCCCGTCCGGCCCGGCCTGGCCGGTGGGTACGGCGCTCACGCCGGCCCCACCTGTCCGGATCTCACTCATGCGTTCGGTTCTGGGTTGATCACCGAGGTGGTGATCGCCATGTTCTCGGTGCCGTACCTGGCGAGGATCTCGGCGTAGCTGCCCTTCTTGATCAGCGCCTCGGTGGCCTGCTGCAACTTGGCCGCCATACCGTCACCCTTCATCGAGGCGAACCCGATGTCGATCGCCTGGTACGTCGGCCCGGTGATCTTCCACACGCCGGGTTCGGTGCGCGTCTGGTAGCCCAGGCCGCTGGCGGTGGCCGTGGAGGTGTCGGCCCGGCCGCTCTTGACCGCGAGGTCGGCGGTCGCCTGGTCGGCGAAGGTCTGCACGTCGATGGGCTTCTTCCCGGCGGCCTCGCACTTCCCGGACTGGTCCTGGAGGGCCGAGACCGGGCTCGAACCCGCGGTCACCGCGACGGAGAGCCCGCACAGGTCGTCGAGTGAGTCACCGATGGCGATGCCGTCGGCCTTGACCCGGAAACCGTAGCTCTCGACGAGGGTGGTGGCGAAGTCGAACTTCTCCAGCCGCTCGGCCGTGACGTCGGCGCCCGGCACCCAGGCGTAGGTGCCGCGCTGCAGGCCCAGGAGTGAGTTCTCGAACGACGCCTGCTCGTTCTTGACGGTCACCCCCATCTCCTCGCCGAGCGCGGTGGACAGGTCCGGCAGCAGGCCGACGAGCTTGCCGCCCTCGTCCAGGAAGCTGTACGGCGGGACGCCGATCTGCTGGGGGATGGTGTAGACCTGCGAGCCGGAGCCGGCGTCGGGGCCGGACGCGGAATCGCTTGAGGAACTGCCACACGCTGAGAGGACGGCGGCGCCGAGCACGCCTGCGGCGACAACGCGGAGGGCGCGCCGGGTGCGAACCAACGTCATGTCGGTCCTCCTGATTCCTGGGTTCCGGCCGGTCGGCCGTGGTGAGTGCTGTCACCCTAAAATGCCGAACGACCCAAGGGCTTTGTACGGCTCTCTATATTTTTGTCCAGTTCACTGGATACTCGGACAGGTAGGTTTCATCCAAATCACAACGTGCCGGAGTCCTGTGAAAACTAGGTACCCACGCTGGTCATCCACCCTGGCCGAGCTCCTCGACGCGGTACGCGACCCCTTCGTGTCGGCGGTCCACGCCCCCGAGGGGCTGGATGTTCCCATCGGCGGCTGCGTCGTCCTCGACCTGTCCGACGGGACGGACCTGCCCGATGACCACGAGCTGGACGGCGCCGTCGTGCTGCTCCTCGGCACCGGCGGGCCGGCGGCGGTCGAGGCGGTCGCCGACCTCGCCCGCCACCGGCCCGGGGCGCTCGTCGTGAAACTCGGGGACGTCGATCCGTGGTCGCTGCGCGACGTGCCGGTCCCGGTCCTCGGGGTCACCGACCGGGCGCCGTGGTGGCGCTTGGTCGCCGCGGTCGAACGCTTCGGCCAGGAGTCCGAGGAGCGGTTCCCGCAGGGAGCCGGTCCCGCGCTCGGCGAGCACAACGACCTCTTCGGACTCGCCAAGGCGCTCGGCATGATGACCGGCACGCTGATCTCCATCGAGGACGTGCAGGGGCGGGTGCTCGCCTTCTCGCCCTACAGCGACCAGGCCGACGACATCCGGCGCCGCACCATCCTCGGGCGCGAACCCCCGGCCGGGCACATGGCGGAGCTCCAGGCCATGCGGGTCTACGACCGGCTGCGGCGTCCCCGTACCACGGTGACGCTGAACGAGAAGATCGGGTTCCGGCGCAGGCTCGGGGTCGGCATGCACGACCCTCGGTCCGGCGAGTACCTGGGCACCATCTGGGCGCAGGAGACGGGCCGGCCCTTCTCCCGGCAGACCGAGGAACACCTGGTCGCGGCATCGGTCTTCGCCGCGCGGCTCGTCGGCCAGAGCCGCCTCATCCACAGCATGGGCATCGAGTTCGTGCAGCGCATGCTCGCCCCCAACCCGCAGCGCGACGACGCCGGGTTCGTCCGGCAGCTGAGCCTCGACGCCCCCGAGGAGTTCGCCGTGGTGGCCTTCGAAGCGGTCGGCGACGCCGGCGCGCGCCAGTGGCTCTCCTCCACCGAGGCGGTGACGATGCTGACGGTGCACGCCCACTCCGTCCGCGACGAGTCGATGGTGGCCCCGGTCGGGCTGCGCCTGTACGCCGTCCTCCCCGGCCGGGTCGAGGTGGACCGCTACCTGAACTGGGCCCGGCGCACCCTGACGGCGTTCGAGCGGCACCGGGGGTCCACCTTCCGGGCGGCGATCGCCTCGTCCCTGTCGGTGCCGACCGTGGCCGCGGCCCGCGCGGAGGTCGACCGGGTGTGCGAGACCGTCGCGTACACGCCCGACCGGCCGGTGATCAGTCTCGACGGCCAGCTCACGGCGGTGCTGCTCTCCGAGGCGCTCACCACGCTGGGGGTGACGGATCTGCTGAGCGACGAACGGTTCCGCCGTCTGGTCGAGTACGACCGGAGCCACCACAGCTGTCTCATCGAGACCATCGCCGCCTACCTCGGCACGTTCGGCGATGTGGGCGCCACGGCACGGACACTGCTCGTGCACCCCAACACCATCCGCTACCGGCTGACCCGGCTGGAGCAGGTGGGCGGCTACCGGCTCGACGACCCCGATGACCGGGTGGTGCTGGACCTGCAACTCCGGCTGTGGAACCGCGAGGGGCCGGGCACCACCTGATCCCTCCGCAGGTCCGCACGGTGCCGGACCCGCGACCGCGCCCCTCCGCACCACCGGATCGGCGCGGGTCAGGACGGTCGCTCGACGCCGACACCCCGACCACCGCGGCCACCCGCTCGATGCCCAGGTGACCGCAGAGGTCGCGGACCACATCGGCGAAGGCGGCCGGTGTCGCACCGGCCGACAGCGAGGTCCGGCCGTAACCGGGCCTGGACGGCACGAGCACGCTGACCTTGGACAGGTCGGCCATGTCCCGGGGGCCGGTGGTGTCGTAGCCGAAGGCTGCGAACTCCGGTGGGAGCAGTTCGGCTCTCCACGCGCCGCCGACGTGCAGATGGCCGTGCGCGCGCCGGCCGGCGACCTGGAGGAAGGACGCAGTCGAAGCCAACGTGCCGGAGCCATGACGCGTTCACGCTCCGGTCGGTGAAACAGGGGCGGCGCCCTTACCCGCCCTGACGGGGACGGCTTGGAGGGGGCAGGCTTATTGCGACCTACTTGCAATAAACTGTCGGAGGCAGGAAGCCACCCCCCAGGAGGACGTCATGAGCGTGATCGATCAGGAACAGCCCACGGCAACACCCGAGGTGGTCCGGGCCTGGGTCGGCGGCTGGGCCGTTTCCCGTTCGGTGCGGCCCCCGGTCGAGGTGACCGGTGGATTCCGGCTGGATGTCGGGCTGCCCGGACATCGCGTCCGCTACGTGCTCTTCGACGTCGACCAGGTGGCCGAGCTGGCCCTGATCAGGACTGCCCCCGGCACCTGGATCAAGACCTCCGCGCCCGCCGAGCGGGTGGTGCCCCTGCTCACCCCGGCCTGGACCGTCGGCGAGCCGGAATACCTGATGACCGTGCCGCTGCGCCGGGCCACCGCGCTCGCTCCGGACGGCTACACGCTGCACACCGCGACGGACGGCGGAGTCACGACCGTACGGATACACGACGCCGACGGAACGACGGCCGCGAGCGGCCGGATGGGAGTGGCCGGCCCGACAGCCGTGGCCGACCAGATCCTGACCGATCCGGCACACCGCCGCCGGGGCCTGGGCAGCGTCGTGATGACCGCGCTCGGCGACGCCGCCGCCGAGCAGAGCGCCACGACCGGAGTCCTGGGCGCCTCGCGGGACGGCCTCGCGCTCTACCGCGCCCTGGGATGGACCCTGTGCGAAGTGCTCACGCCCGCGTACATCCCCGAACCGGACCCGGCGGACGCGTAACGAGAGCCCCGCACGCCCCGCTTGAACCGGATACCGCATTGCGCGAGTCCGCCCTCAACGGCACCGATCACGCCGGCCACCGCGAGGTGGGCAGCATGATCCGCCGTTACGCTGCCTGGCGGAACCGCAACACCGACAACTCCGTCTGCGCCGGATCGTCACGAGGGCGAACCTGGCCTGACACGGTACTGACTCCGGTACACCTCGGTGCTGAGATACTTCAGCCCCGAGTCCACCAGCAGGGTGACGACCCTGGCGGCCGGCCCAAGGCGTTGTCCGGCCTGGATCGCGGCGAGGACGTTCGCCCCTGACGACGTTCCGGCGAACAGGCCCTCCTCCCGAGCCAGGCGCCTGGCCATCTCCTCCGCGTCGGCGGTGGGGATCGGAACGATCTCGTCTACCAGGGTGGGGTCCCACATGGGCGGGAGGTAACCGATGCCGATGCCTTCGATGCGGTGGGCGCCGGGCCGGCCTCCGGACAGCACGGCGGACTCGGCCGGTTCGACGGCAATGACCCGAAGCCCCGGATGGCCGCGCCGGAGAGGGGCCGCCGCCCCGCGCAGCGAGGCCGCCGTGCCGATCGACTGAACGAACGCGTCGATCCGCCCGCCTGACTGCTCCCAGATCTCCTCGCCCATCGGGTGATAGCCGGCGACGCTGTCGGCGTTGTTGAGCTGATCGGTCCAGTAGGTGCCCGGCCGGCGGCCGAACTCCCCGGCTTTCTCGATCATGCTCAGGATCAGCGCCTTCGTGATCAAACCCCCCTCACTGGGAATGATGGTGAGTTCCGCGCCGAACGCCGCCATCTGAAGGAGTTTGTCCGCACTGAACGCATCCGAACTGACGATCTGCAGCCGATATCCCTTCGCCGCGCAGACCAGGGCAAGGGAAGCACCTGTGCTGCCGCCCGTGTACTCGACAACGGTGTCGCCGGGCCTCAGCCGCCCGTCGCCTTCGGCCCTGGCGATCATCGCCTGCGCCATGCGGTCTTTCATGCTGCCTGTCGGGTTCTGGCCTTCGACCTTGACCAAGATCTCCGCACACCCGGGCGGCACGACCCTGCGCAGCCTCACCAGCGGCGTGTTTCCGATCGTCTGCAGTACGTCGCCACTGAGGCCCATGATGCCGCCGGTCCTTTCGATGCCCTCACTCATGACCTCGATCGTCGAGCCGACCACGCCGCCACCACCAGTTCAACTTCTGAACCAGCGCCTCCGGCGCATGGTGCGTACCATGCACCAGTGAACGGATACGGGCAGTTCTGCGCGATGGCGCGCGCTCTGGAACTTCTGGGCGAGCGGTGGACACTGCTGATCGTGCGGGAGTTGCTGCTGGGCGCTTCAACCTTCACCGGCATCCGCCGCGGCCTGCCTCGCATCCCGCGAGCGACGCTGTCCGCACGACTACGCGCACTGCGCGCCGCCGGCATCGTCGACGACGACTACCGGCTCACCGAGGCGGGCGCCGCCCTGGCTCCGGTGGTGCGGGAGCTGGCCCGATGGGCGGTCGCCACCGACAGCGCCGCCCTGACCGAGGACGATCTCGACACCGCCGCACTGACCTGGGACATGCAACGCCGGGTGGACTCCACCGCCCTGCCCGAGCGCACGGTCGTGCTCGCGATCGAGTTCACCGACCGCAGGCCGGCCGACAGCAGATACTGGCTGCACCTGTCCCGGACGAGCGTCAACCTGTGCCGGCGGGACACCGGGGCACCCGTCGACGTCTGGCTCACCGCCCCGACGGCAGCGGCGACCCGGTGGTGGCTCGGTGACCTGTCCTGGGCGCGACTGCTGCGACAGCAAGGAGTACGCGTGCACGGTGACCCGGCCCTGCGGCGCCAGATGCACCGCTGGTTCAAACGCTACGTGTTCACCCCGGAAGCCCTCGGCCTGAATCCAGGCTCTCCTTACCACTGATCGTTGTCGAGTCCGGTTGCCCGAACGGGCCGGGTGGGCGGACCCGCCCGCGTCACGCACCGCACGGCCGGTACGAAGGAGGGCCCGCCCTACCTCAGTACCTGTCTACGGTTGCTCGGCCTCCTTGGCCGCCCTGTATTCACGCTCGGCCACCGCACGTTCCGCCGCGCTGCCCTCGACGCAGAACTCGTTCCCGGCCGGATCCGCCATGACCACCCAGCCCCTCCCGTTCGGCTTGCGCCGGTCCTCGACGATGATCGCGCCGAGGGCCGACAGCCGCTCGACTTCCTGGTCCCGCGACCGATCCGGTTCCAGGTCGAGATGGAGCCTGTTCTTCAGCGACTTCTTCTCCGGCACGCGCACGAACAACAGGATCGGCTGACCGGCCGGCATCGCCAAGGCCACCTCGTCGTCACCCGATTCGTCCACTGGATCAACCGGATGATCGAGCACCTTGCTCCAGAACTCTGCCAGCTCGTATGGTTCGTGCGGCTCCGCGCAGTCGAAAGTGATGTGTCGGATGATGGACGTCATGTGATCTCCTTGGGCATGGCCCGGCCATCCTGCCGAGGGGTGACTGAACCTCGTGCTCGGTGGCGGGGCTTCCCCCGAGACAGGGGCATCGGTTGTTGGGCGGCTTGCCGCCGCCACTTCCGGCGAGAGATCCACCGTGAGCTGGTCACATCCCGGCCACGACTCGAACCCGACCGGCTCACCGAGCGTCGCCGCCCACCACGAGCACGGAAGATTCCGCCGATGCTGAGAGAAACCGACGCACCGGGGGCACGCGCTCGAAACGAGCGTCTCACCTCACCGTCAGCGGTAGTCGGCGCTCACGAACCTCAGCCCCCGCACCCCCAGAAATCACAGACCAGACGCGGTGCCCGAACAGCGTCCCAAAACCATCAAACCATGGAAGATCACGAATGTAGAGGGCCACGCGGCAAGTACGGCGAGAGAATCCCCGAACGCGGCAGTTCGCCGGGACGTGGCCCATCCTCCACGCGAGCCGTACGAGCCGGGCATCTAGCATCTGTCTTGAGCCTTGAAACAGATGTGGCAGTAGAGACGGGTGATGATCGCGTCCGGCGGGCTCGCGGCTGATCACCGCCATCGCCGACGAGCTCGCCGATGAGGAGACGTCTCGATTGCGCGACGCGGCGAGGCCGCCGAACAAGATCATATATAGGAGCAAGGCAGTGGCACCTGACGGATCCGGCTCCGCAGCCGCTCCTGTGGGGCACCGGGAGGCAAGAACATGAACGATGCGATATGGGCCGGGACGGTCACGGTCACCGGGCACGAGCAGGCCGAGCTGGAGGCGTACCTGGCCCGGCCGCTCGGCGAAGAGCCGCGCGGCGGTGTGGTGGTGATCCACCACCTGCCCGGGTACGACGACGCGACCAAGGAGATCGTCCGCAGGTTCGCGGCGCGCGGGTACGCGGCGATCTGCCCGAACCTGTACTCCCGCGAGGGGGCCGGGGTCAGCCCCGACGACCAGGCCGCCGCCGTACGGGCCAAGGGCGGGGTCCCGGACGAGCAACTCGTCGGGGACGTCGCCGGAGCCGCGGCGTACCTCAACTCCCTCGACCACGCCAACGGCAGGATCGGTGTGATCGGGTACTGCTCGGGCGGGCGGCAGGCGTTCCTGGTGGCCTGTTCACTCCAGATCGACGCGGCGGTGGACTGTTACGGCGGCTTCGTGGTGAACACCCCGCCCGCGGACTTCCCGCTCCAGAAGAAGCCGCTGATCTCCAAGGCCGCCGACCTGTCCTGCCCGCTGCTGGGGTTGTTCGGCGCCGAGGACAAGTACCCGGGGCCGGAGGAGGTCGCGGCGCTGGACGCCGAGCTGGAGAGGCTGGGCAAGGAGCGCGAGTTCCACTCCTTCGAGGGGGCGGGGCACGCCTTCTTCGCCACCGACCGGCCCGCCTACCGGCCCGCCTCCGCGGTGGAGGGCTGGAAGAAGATCTTCAATTTCTATGGCCGTCACCTCAGCGCCTGACCGGAGCGATCAGCATGTGCACCTATCTCACCGAGAAGATCGAACTCGACGGCGCGGGCAAGGGCGGCAGCGGCTGGTTCACGCTCAGCCAGGGCGCGGTCTATGTCGACCACCCCTACCATGCCTGTCACGAGCACACGGTGAACATCGACTTCACCAACCCGGCCGAGGGCCCCTCGGCGCGGGTCGCGGTCGAGCTCACCGAGGAGTCGGCGCTGGCACTGATCGACGCCATCCAGAAGGCCCTGGCCGCGGCGCCTCCGGGACTCGCCTCCGGCCGCCGCTGAGGCGTGTCTCGCGGGTCCTGCCGCGGCCGGGATCGGTCAGGGTCTGACCCGGTACGTCACGTGGGTGGCCTCCGGGGTGTCCACCGTGTCCAGATGTTCCAGCCGGGGTCCGGCACCGTCGAACAGGACGGTGCCGGACCCCGGCAGCAGCGGGACGATGTGCAGCCGCAGATGATCGACCAGGCCGGTCCGCAGCGCCTGCTGGACGATGGACGCACCGCCCATCACGTGGACCCGCCTGTCGCCGGCGGCGGCCGCGGCCGCTTCGATCGCGGCGGCGACCCCGCCGGTCACGAACGTGAACGTGGTGTCGCCCTTGCGCACCGCCTCGTGCGGCCGATGGGTCACCACGAAGACCGGCATCCGGTAGAAGCCGTCGTCGCCCCAGCCGCCGGTCGCCTCGTACACCGACCGGCTTGTCACGACGGCGCCGGACGCGGCGAACGTCGCCTCGCTCAGCCGCCGCCCCTCGTCGTGCTCAAGCCACGCGTGCAGCCGCTCGCCGCGATGGACGTGTTCGAAGCACCCGGCCTGTTCACCGCGCTCGGCCTCCCGGCGAGTCTGGACCACTAGGGTTTGGGGCGGCCGGGCTCGGTACGTAGCCAGATGATTTTGAACGGCGCTCCAGGGGCCGTACGGAACGCTCAGGGTCGCGGGGAGGCGGCGAAGCCGTAGTTCTTAAGGGTGATGGCGTCGGACCTGCCGGCCATTCTCTCGACCAGACCGGCCCATGGCATGTGGGGTAGCAGTCTGATCGACAGGTTGCGCAGCCGGATGACCGACCGCGTCTTGGGCACGAAGCCGTTGACGCCGCCCGGCGGGAGCTTCTGGCTCTGCTGGACGAAGTCGCGCATCTCCCGCTCGTACGCGGCGAAGGCGGCCGGATGGTCCCCGCCCGCCTCGGCCAGCTCTCCGGCCAGCACGTAGGCGCCGACCACCGCCAGCCCGGTGCCGCCGCCGCCCAGCGGCGACGGGCCGTATCCGGCGTCGCCGAGCAGCACGACCCTGTCGCGGGACCAGGTGTCCATGACGACCTGGGTGGCCGCGTCGAAATAGAAGTCGGTGGCCGCCGCCATCTCCCGGAGCATGGCGGGCACCTGCCAGCCCGCTCCGGCGAAGACCTCGGCCACGATCTGTTTCTGCCTCCGCACATCACCGTGGTCGAGCGGCTTCGAGGCGAAGCCGAACAGGACCTTGACCTCCTCGGCCCGCCGGGACGGGCGCAGCGCCGCCACCCTCCTGCCCGGCATGTTGTGGAACAGCTCCCAGTCCTGGATGCCGAAGACGTTGGGCGCGGTGAAGTACGCCAGGTAGCAGCCGAGCTCGCGGCCGAAGCGCGACTCCTCGCCGAAAGCCAGGGACCGGGTCACCGAGTGCGCGCCGTCCGCGCCCACCACCAGGTCGAAGACGCGCGACGCGGACCGCTCGAAGGTGACCCGTACGCCGTCGTGGGTCTGGGTCAGCGAGGTGATCGTGTCGTCGAAGACGTACTCCACCTC
The DNA here is from genome assembly GCF_040607515.1 of Streptosporangium sp. NPDC005286. Lineage (NCBI taxonomy): Bacteria > Bacillati > Actinomycetota > Actinomycetes > Streptosporangiales > Streptosporangiaceae > Streptosporangium > Streptosporangium sp. NPDC005286. The sequence continues at coordinate 38,408 of NZ_JBEXGU010000001.1, forward strand.
GTCCCCGGTCGCCCGGTGGAGGATGTCGACCAAGTCGCCGCGAAGGATCTCCACCTCACCGACCAGGCCGTTTCCACCGAGGAAGGAGGCGGGCATGTCGGCCACGCGCCTGCCGGTGGCGTCCACGTAGGACATCCCGCCGGAGTCGACGGCCGCGCGTCGGACCTCGTCGAGGAGCCCCATCCGCCTGACCACGTCGACGGAGACACCGCGCAGGTCGACCGTGTGGCCCTGGGCGCGCGGAGCCGGGGCTCGCTCGATCACGGTCGGGGTGAAGCCGTGGCGATGTAGCCAGTAGGCCAGGGCGTGCCCCGCGATACCGGCACCGGAGATCAGAATGCTCTTCATAAGCGCTCCCTGCTTGACAATGTGTATACCGTACGCATAGTGCGCTTACGTTGTAAATTATGTACTAGTGCACCAAGATTACGGCAGTATGTGACCGGGTCATTGGAGAAATGGTGCACTAGAGCACTGGGAGGACGGACAGTGGACGGGACAGAGCCTCCGTACCTGCGGATCGTCGCCGAGCTGCGGCGGCGCATCGCGACGGGGCGGCTACGCCCGGGCGACCGGGTGCCCTCGACCCGGCAGATCATCCAGGAGTGGGGCGTGGCGATGGCGACCGCCGGCAAGGTGCTGGCGACCCTGCGCCGGGAGGGGCTCGTGCGGGTCGCCCCCGGCGTCGGGACCCTCGTCGCGGACGGCGCCGTCGCGGACGCCGGCCCCTCCCGCAGGCCCGTGCCCGAGCTCACCAGGGAACGGATCGTGCGCGCCGCGATCGGGATCGCCGACATGGAGGGGCCGGCGGCCCTGTCCATGCGCCGGATCGCAACCAGCCTGGAGGTCTCGGCGATGTCGCTCTACCGGCACGTGTCGGGCAAGGAGGAGCTGATCATGCTCATGACCGACACCGTGCTGGCCGAGTGCGCGCTCGATGAGCCGCCACCGGGCTGGCGGGCCCGGATGGAGCTGACCGCCAGGGCACAGTGGGCCCTCTACCACCGCCACCCCTGGCTGGCCCAGCTCACCTCGTTCACCCGCCCACTGCCCACGCCCAACGCGATGGCCCAGGCCGAGTGGGCGATGCGCGCGGTGGACGGCCTCGGTCTCGACCCGGCCACGATGGTCCACGTGTACGCCACCGTGGCCAACTACGTACGCGGGACCGCGATCAACCTGGAGGCCGAGACCGAGGCCGCGCAGCAGACCGGCATGACCGACCAGGAGTGGCTCGACTCGGCGGTGCTCCCGCGCATGGCGGAATTCCCGCTGCTGTCGAGCATCCCGCCCGACTCCCTCGACCTGGACACGCTCTTCGAGTTCGGACTGCGACGCCTGCTGGACGGCCTGGAGGTGTTCATCGAGGCCCCCGGTCCCGGCCTTTCTCGCGGCCAGGACGCCACGTCCCTTCATGGAGATCGTCAAGGCACGTAGAAGTTCCACTCCTTCGGACCCCGGCGAATGTGGGCGGTCACCGCGCCAGAGGGGGTCCGAAAGTCACGGTCGAAGTGCTCCGAGGAGACGTGGACGACATTCTCGGAGCTCGTGCGAGGTCGATGATCTGAATTCCGGGCTTCAACCTCGGTAGCGGCACGGGACCTTCGCCTATAACTTCAATGTCCCCTCGACGAACAATGCTCCCGCCAGGTGAGCGGGGGCATTGTCATCATGTCCTTGAGACGATCGTTGGCTCAAACACCCCGGCAGGTATAGGAGTTCAGCTTGACCGTCTGATTGGAGGAGAAGGAGAACCACAGGTTTCCGTTGACCGTGTTGTTGCTCCTGACATAGCTCACACCATTGACGGTGAGATTCACCGAACAGCGGTAGGGGATACCGTACTGGTCCCAGTCGATTCCATCGTTCCAGTAGCCGCCCTTGTGCTGGCCCGGGCCGATCGATGAGGTTATCCAGGGGCCGCTGTCACTATCTTTCCGGCGAATGGGCCACCATGTATTGGTGTAATTATAGATGTCGCCACATGGCGGCACCGTGCACTTCGAAAGTACCTTGGCCTGCCCCGCCGAAGCGGATGTGACCAGCCCCGCCGAAGCGGACACGGTCGGCAGGATCGCGGTGAGCGAGGCCACCATGACCACGATCATGGCGAGACGAGAAGTGAAACGACGTGCGTTCATCGGACTCCTGGACGTCTTCATTGGGCGAGATCGCTGGGAGACATGTGGCGGATCGGTGCTCGTCGGACCCGCCAGGTCCGGCAAGGTGATCAGTTCAGCGATCTGCGAGTTGTTCGGAGGGTGATCACTCCGTCAAATAATCGGTTACAGAACAGGCGTACGGAAACCTGGAAGCTTCCAGGGTTGACGAAGAACCGTCCAGACACCCGACGACGGCACCGATGCGTCCGGAGCGGGCCAGGCGCAGGGGCTCCGGGCTCATCGAGGCCGAGGGCGGCAGCTTCCTCCACATCCGGGAGCTCGGAGTCGACGTCTCCGGCATGGAAGATCACGAACGGGCGACGCTCGACCGCTTCCACCGGTGGTCACTGCCCGAGCTTCGGAGCACCGCCGAGCGGGTCGTCCCGCTCGGCCTGGCCGGGCTGATGGAACGTCTGCTCGCCGGCGACATCCCACGCGAGCCCGTCAACTTTCCCTGGCACCACCCCGACCCACTCGGCTGGAAGCCCCCTCCGGAGATCCGCAGGACACTCGGCCGGATTACCGTCGCTCCGACGGCCTCGCTCATTGACCAACAAAATCCCGCCGGTGGACCCAACCTGCGACAAGGGCCCGCACCGGCGATCGGACCGGTGTGAGCCCTCGCGTCGCGTCAGTCGCCGTAACCGTCGAGGGGGATGTTGATCTGCTCGTTGCCGTCGGGGGCGTCGTCGTTCGACGGGGGCTGCGCGGGCCGGCAGCTCTGGCCGCAGCCGCCGAACCGTGCCGAGTTGATCGGGGTGAACGACGTCGGCTCGACGTTCCTCAGCGCCGCCAGCATCGTGTCCTTCCAGATCGGGCCCGGAATGCTGCCGCCGAAGACCGAGCCGTAGTAGCGTCCGCCGATCGTGACGCCGGTCAGCTTGTACTTCTGCGAGCCGCGCGGGTCGCCGATGCTGACCGCGCCGGCCAGGTCCGGGGTGAACCCGGCGAACCAGGCGGTGGCATAGCCATCGGTGGTGCCGGTCTTGCCCGCCGCGTCGCGGCCGATGCCGCCGACCGCCCGCATCGTGCCCTTGGTGAACACTCCGGACAGCACGTCCGCCGCCGCGTCGGCGACCTCGGGGTCGAGCGCCTGACGGCACTTGGGCTGGTATTTGGAAATCTTGCCATCGCGGTCGGTGATCTGAGTGATCGCCATCGGCGCGCAGTACTTACCGCGCGCGCCGATCGCGGCGTACGCGTTCGCCACGGTCACCGGGTCCATCTCGTTGATGCCGAGCGTGAACGTCTCGTACTCCTGGAGCGCGAGCCCGTCGGAGCGGTGGATACCCAGCGACTTGGCGATCTTGACCGTGTCACAGAGCCCGACGTGCTGCTCCAGGGTCATGAAGAACGTGTTGACCGAACCCCAGGTGCCGGTCTGCAGGGTCCGCCAGCCGGGGCTGCCCTCGTCGTTGGTCACGGTGTGGGTCGGGTCACCGATGTTCTCGCCCTTGCAGTTCTTGAACGCCGAATAGCCCGAGGCGAGGTAACCGGCGCCGACGTTGAAGCCGTCGTCGACCTTCATGCCCTTGTTCAGCGCGTTGAGCAGCGTGAACGTCTTGAAGGTCGAGCCGGCCTGGAAACCGACGCCGCCGCCGTGCGCGGCGTCCGCGACGACGTTGTAGGAGATCTCGTCCCTGGCCTTGCTCTGACCGTACGCCCGGCTGGCCGCCATGGCCTTGATAGCCCCGGTGCCCGGCTGGACCAGGGCCTCGGCCGCCACCGGGTTGTCGGTGGGGTTGACCCACTTCCTGATCGCCCGGTCCGCCGCCGCCTGCATGGTCGGGTCGATGGTGGTCCTGATCGTCAGACCGCCGCGGTTGAGGAACGCCAGACGCTCCTTGGCAGTCTTCCCGAAGTCAGGATTTTTCAGGATCTCGTTGCGGACGTAGACGCAGAAGTACGGATAGTCGCTGGCCTCGCAGCCACCGGGCAGCTTCGTACCCTTGTAGCCGAGCTTGGTGGCCTTCGCCTCGGCCGCCTCGGCCGTGGTGATCTTGCCCAGCTCGGCCATCCGGTTCAGCACCACGTTGCGCCGGTTCAGCAGCCGCTCACGCTGCTTCACCCCCAGGTTGGGGTCGGTGGCGTTGGGGTCCTGCACGGCGCCGGCCAGCGTCGCCGCCTGCGGCAGGGTGAGCTTGGCCGCCGCCACGCCGAAGAACCGCTTGGCCGCCGCCTCGACGCCATAGGCACCCGCGCCGAAGTAGGCGATGTTCAGGTACTTCTCCAGGATCTCGTCCTTGGAGTACTTCTGCTCCACCGCCATCGCGTGGCGCAGCTCGTTGAGCTTGCGCGCGTAGCTGGCCTCCAGCGCCTTGTCCTTCTCCGCGTCGGTCTCGGCGGAGTTGAGCAGCACCTGCTTGACGTACTGCTGGGTGATGCTGGAGCCGCCCTGGCTCACCCCGTCCGCCTGGAGGTTCTTGGCGAACGCGCGGAGGGTGCCCTCGATGTCGATCGCACCGTGCTCGTAGAACCGGTAGTCCTCGATCGAGACGATCGCGGTCTTCATGACCTCGGACACCTTGTCGAGCTTGACGACCTCGCGGTACTCCTCGTAGAACCGGGCGATCTCCCTGCCCCTGGCGTCCTGCACGACGGTGACCTCAGCCGGCGGAGGTTCGACGAGCTCCTCGGGGTTGAGGTTCAACCCGTTGGTCGCCGACACGATACCGAGCCCCGCACCCCCCACGGCCGGTAGTGCGATCCCCGCGACCAGCACACCCGCCGCCGTCCCCACGGCGGCAAGACGCATGATCTTCGACGCGGCCCCCGACTGATCCTTACCCCGTTCCGACATAAGCGTAGATTCTAGACTTCAACCCTGTTTGGTGCACATAAAACGCTTTCTGCCACATAGGGCACAGCGCCGACCATCCCCCGGGGCGGCCCAGATCACCCGGCGGGAAGAGGGCTCTAGATCATCTGCGAACACACAGCCTAGGGGAACTTCCTGACGCCGCGGGCGAGGATGGCGGCGGCGCCCCGGGAGCGCCAACCGCCCGGCGGGAGCCTTGGCTGTCCCGCCAAGACGCCCGGCAAAGACTCCTGCGCATCGTGGCGAAACCGATCCTCAAGCGAGATCCAAGCTACATCCAAGACGCCGGGAGCAGGATCCTCCGTGAGATCTTCCGGGGGGAGGAATCATAAAAGTCGCCTTTCAGGCTGGATGTCACATTCGCCGTCGGGCCGGTGAAAAGAAGTCCGGAGGCCCTTCGACCACCACGGCGAGAGCCTGGTGGTCCGCACCGCCTCATCATGTGTTCGCATGACAGGCCGCTTGCCGCGCCCGTTCCCGCCATTCCGGTACGGCTTTCCGCGCCCCGGAAAACACAGCACAAGGAGAAATATCATGAGAGTACGCAGAATCACTGGTGTAGCGGCCGCCGCCGCCCTGGCCGGTGGGCTTCTCAGCACCGCGCTCCCGGCCGCGGCCGCCGCCGGACCCGACACGGTCACCATCACGACCAGCAAGCTCCTGGCACCATGGGCGACCGCCACCCTGTGGCTCAAGTGCCCCGACTCCCACCCGTACTTCAAGAGGACCTGGTGGGAGGGTCCCTACGTGCGCTCGGTGTCGCCGCCGGCCGGATTCCCGGGATACAGGCAGCAGGCGACGTTCTTCTTCAACAACTCCGGGACCACGCAGTCCAAGACGGCCTCGATATGGATGGAGTGCACTCCGGTGATGCCGTCCTAGTTCCGGTAAGGGGTGACACCGGCGTGGCCACCGTGAACGGCGACCCGGTGCCCGCTTCGCACTGACCGGATGTATACCGCACCGGGAGCGCCTCCTGAGAGAAGGCGCTCCCGCAGGTCAGAGCGAGGCCTTCTCCTCGGTCTATCCGACCGTTCCCGGCAGGACAGCCGGTACCACGGTCGAAGATCGTGTCGATTCCGGCAAGGACACGCTCGTCCGGGCCGAAGGCGCTGAACCGATAGGGCCACACGTGGTGATCCGGTCGCCGCACCGCGCTGTGAAACCAAGCTCGGGATGGGACCGGAACCGCGGAGTTTCCACTGAGACCGATGTCGGCCTGCGGGCCCGGGTAGGCGCGCAGCAGGACCGGGACGTTCGCCGCCGGGACGAGCGTATGGGAGTAGCACGAGTTCGGTGTGAAGGCGGACCTGCCGGCCGGTGCAGTCGACGACGATCCACCCGGCTGCCGCCCTGGGGAATCGAACCCCAGCCCCCTTCATCACGCGGAAACCGCGGGCGCGGCCGCCTCGACGGCCGGTGCGCCTCCCCCGGTCGGCCGATCACGTGCGTCGATTCCCACCCGCGTCCTGTCGATCGGCGACGCCGACTCCCGTGGCGAGCGGGTCGACCACTCCTCGCAGAGGCCCTGACGCCCGCGAACCGGACCTCGTAACACCTCGCGGTCAAAGACCGGAAAGCCGCTCTGACACTCTCAAGTTCCTGGTCGCGCGTTCACAACCCCCATTGAGGAACAGTTCACAACTGATCCACAAGTGACCTGCAAGTGGGAATCCCAGGTAGGCAGATAAACTACGGATCCGCTTCCGTACAGCAGATCCACAAGATCTTCATGCCTCTTCGATGGGAAAAACCAGCGGAGTGTCGCGGCAGGAGACATACGGGGCGATCGAGGGCTCATCAAGGCCATGGGCAACACCAGGTCTTGATGCCAAAGACACATGGAGTGATTAGGAGTTCGTCCTATAGGGCGGGGTTGCAGAAGTGCGAACCGGACGGCAAACAGACCGAAAGCCAGCCGGGGATAGCGCGGGCCGATGCCAGGGCTCGCTTTCCGGTGCTGCGACGTAGTACCGGCGGCCAAGCAGGGTCGGCGTGCGGCCGTGACCACTCGAAGTCGGACTGGATCATTCGTGGTCGATGCGAAAAAATCCCACACGTATCGACTGATAGTCACCACACGTCAACCCATGATTATCTTGAACACATTCCTTGAGAGGCAGTCGCAATACATGCTTGATCCACGACGGGCTAGTGATCTTTGGATCAGGCGATTTACGGCAAAATCCGGCGGACAAGTTCGATTGGTGTGCTTCCCGCATGCGGGAGGGTCCGCCGGATTCTTCTATCCACTCTCAAGGAACCTGGAGCATCCCTATGAGGTCGTAGCGGTTCAATATCCCGGTCGGCAAGACCGCCGGAGTGAGGACATCGCCGGCGGCGTCGAAGAGCTGGCCGATCGTATATTCGAGGCACTGAAGCCCTGGGCGGACGTTTCGCTGGTTCTCCTGGGGCACAGCATGGGGTCGATCATCGCTTTCGAGGTGGCAAGAAGGCTCGAAAGCTCGGCGACCGGCACACTTGCCGGATTGATCGTCTCTGCGAGACGCGCGCCGGCGGTACACCATGAGTACGACAAAAGCCCATGGACGATGCATGACGCACAAGCCGTCTCCGAAGCGATGGGCGGAACGGATCCCGTGTTGGCAGCCGATCGAAGTTTCATGGAGCTGACCCTTCCGGTCCTCAACGGTGATTATCTTGTCGATGCCTCCTATCGCTATCGTCCAGGCCCTCCGCTCAGGTGCCCCCTCACGTTGTTCACAGGGGATTCCGATCCGTTTGTCAATGATGAGGAAACGAAAGGATGGGGGGAGCACACGGCCGGCCGATTTCAACATCGCAGGTTCACCGGCGGGCACTTCTACCTGACGGAACAGCGGGACACCTTCTATAGCGCATTGTCCGAAGAGTTGTCCGGCTTCACCATGTAATCATCGGGTTCACATCGACGGAGAGAATTCCTTATGTATATTGAGAGACAGAAGTTCGGATCAATAGGGGTTTCAGTATGCGATTTCGACGCCTCCCAGGCCTCCGGTGAGATAATTGAGAAAATCAAGGGTCTCATCTACTCCGAGAAGATCGTTGTTCTTAAAGAGCAGCGCCTGGACCCGGTCGAATTCATTGCCCTGGGCCGGCTCCTGGGAGAGATCGAGGCCTACTACGAACCCATGTACCACCACCCGGACCACAAGGAGATCTTCGTCTCCTCGAACGTCCCGCAGGATGGCGTGAAAATGGGAGTCCCACAGACCGGAAAGTTCTGGCACGCGGACTACTCGTTCATGCCGCGCCCCTTCGGCATTACGATGATCTATCCCCAGGTAGTGCCCAAGAAGAATCGGGGAACCTACTTCATCGACATGGGCAAGGCTTACGCGAGACTCTCCGACGAGTTGAAGTCGCGTGTCGCCGGAAAGCGGACGCAGCATAGCCCGCGGCGATACTTCAAGATCAGACCGGAGGACGTCTACCGTCCTGTCTCCGCGCTGTTGGCGGAGATCGAGGAGAAAACCCCTGCGGTGAATCATCCCCTCACCTTCACGCACCCGGCCACCGGGGAAACGATCCTCTACATCAGCGACGGATTCACCGAACTGATCGAGGGGGCCCAGGGCGAGACGGTTGACGATGCGCTGCTGCACGAGCTCCTCGAAGGCAGCGGTCAGCGGGATTCAACGTTCAAGCACGAGAACATCCACCTCCAGAATTTCGAGGAAAGCGATATCCTGCTCTGGGACAATCGCAGCCTCGTTCACCGGGCGCTGCACACGACGGAACCCGAGCCGACGGCTTCCTACCGCCTGACCATGCACGACCAGTACGAATTTTTCGGGCACGTCTCATAGGGAGAGGTAATGTCGGAGAATGCATCTGGGCGGGTCCCGAAGGAAGAAGCCGTCGTATCACCGAATGATCCCGACCTCATGGCCCAGGTACTCAAACCCTATAAGGAGAACTGCCGCTATCTAAAGGCGGCAGACCTTTTCCAGCAGGTCACGGATACCGGCGAAACCCGACTCTACATACTATGCGAGCTCGGGATAGACGAATCCTGCTACATCGATGACACTGGCCACTTCAATGCCGTGGAATACAACATCTCCTTCAATCAGATGATGTACTACATCATCGCGAAGATCATCAAGGAAAGAGCATCCTCGGCGTTTGAAGAATGGACACTCGAAGACTTCTGGAAGAAGCAGCTGCCGGATATTCTGATCGTTGACTACCACGCCTTCTTCCGGAGACCGATTTCTTCATCCAGATACTTCGGCGAGCTGGAGATCACCGACATCATAAAGCGCGACGACAGTAGCGGGACGCAGCCATTGGTTTTTGTGGACTTCGCATGTAGATTCTGGGGCGAGAACGGCGGAAGAGCTCGCGGAAATGTCAGAATGGCCCTTCTGAATCCTCCGGTGCCCGCCTCGGAGGGTAGCGCATGAGAGCGGATACGGCTACTGTCCACAGGTTGCGTTCGATGCCGCTTTCCGAACGCAGGGACGCTCTCTTGGAGTTCTTACAGGAGATGTTCAAGGAAGCGCTGCTCATGCCGGAGGGAGAGGAGATCGGGCTCGATGAGAACTATTTCGACCTCGGCCTGACCTCCATCAGGGCGGTAGAGATAAAGCAGCACCTGGAGGATCGGTTGGGGTGCGAAGTGAACATAACGCTGATGTACAGCAACCCGACCCTGCAGGCTCTCCTGAAGCAACTGACAGACGATGCTCTTGCAGATCTTTTTCCCCAGTCACGCAACGCTCCAGTCGATGGTGCGAGGGCCGTTTTATGATAGGCGATGACTTGCCCATGCAAGTAGATGATCTGGTTGCCTTGACCGATCAGCAAAAAACCCTCATCGAGCAGCTGAGGCGCGAGAAGGATGAGCCGATCGCCATCGTCGGCATGGGCTTACGCTTTCCCGGCGAGAACAGCACTCCCGATGGCCTGGCAGATTTCCTCAGAGCTGGAGGATCCGGGATCGGGCCGATTCCGTCCGAGCGCTGGCACAACGAAGAACTGTTCTCCGACGATCCGCTCATGAGGGGAAAGATACGCTCGGCCGGTGGGGGCTATCTGCGTGACATCTACAAGTTCGATCCCACCTTCTTCAATATCTCCCCCAAAGAAGCGCCCTCCCTCGACCCGCAGCAGCAACTGATCCTGGAAACAGCATGGGAGTCGCTGGAACACGCCAATATCGACCCGGCGAGACTACGTCACACCGACGGTGGCGTGTATGTCGCGGTCAGTGGCACCGACCAGGCCACACGTGTCTCGTCGCTTCCTTATGAAGAGCTGGACATGCACACCGCCATGGGCTCCGCGCACAGTGTGATCTCGGGGAGATTGTCATACTTCCTCGGATTGCGAGGGCCGAGCCTCAGTGTCGACACGGCCTGCTCCTCTTCCCTGGTCGCCCTGCACCTGGCCGTCCAGGGGCTGCGCCGTCGCGAGTGTGAGATCGCCTTGTGCGGTGGAGTCAACGCCGTTGACGACCCTCGGCCGTACATCATGGCCTCGCAAGCCGACATGCTGTCGGCAGACGGTCGCTGCAAGACCTTCGACGACTCCGCCGATGGTTACGGCAGAAGCGAAGGCTGCGCCATGGTGGTGCTCAAACGCCTGTCGGATGCCCAGCGGGACGGGGATCGTGTTCTGGCCCTGATCCGCGGGTCGGCGGTGCGCCAGGACGGCGAAAGCGCCGGCTTGATGGCGCCGAACGGCGTAGCGCAGGAGGCGCTCCTTCGTGTCGCCCTGAAAGACGCCGGGCTCGACCCTCAAGACATCCAGTATCTCGAGGCCCATGGAACCGGCACTCCCCTGGGTGATCCCATAGAGATGGGGGCCATCGCGGCCGTCTTCGGGTCCAGTCATACCTCGGAAGACCCGCTGATCGTCGGATCACTCAAAACCAATCTCGGGCACATGGAAGCCGCAGCCGGTATCGGCGGGGTCGTCAAGACCGTGCTTCAGTTGCGAGAAGGTGCGATCTATCCGCACTTGAACTTCGAGAACCCTTCCAAACGCATTCCCTGGGACCGTTACCCCGTGTCCGTTCCCAGGAAACTCACGCTGTGGCCGGCTGAGGTTCGCCGAGCGATCGTCAACTCCTTTGGATTCGCCGGAACGATCGCAGCGGTCGTTCTCGAGCAAGCGCCGGCCACGGTCGGCCGGACACCCGGCGAAAAGGATGACGGTTCCCCGCATGTGATCACTGTATCGGCGAAGAGCAGTCAGGCGCTGGAACAGCAGCTCACGCGCTATCGGCAGCATGTGGACACACACCCACACGACTCCGTGCGGGATCTGTGCTACACCAGCAATGTAGGTCGTTCGCACTTCAACGCACGATTCGCCGGTGTGGTTCGAAGCCGCGCCGACCTCACCGATCTACTGGATCGCACGCTCAGCCGTGAGAAGAAACCAGGCAATAAAAACCAAAAAGCGCGAAAAATTGCCTTCCTGTTCGGCGGCGGCGGCGCGCAGTATGTCGGCATGGGACGCCCCCTGTATGAGCGATTCCCGGTGTTCCGCAAATGGGTGGACGAGTGCGATCGGCTCTTCGAGCAGCAGCTCGGCTATTCCATCAAAGCGATCATTTTTGGCCACTCCGAAGAGGCCGACAAGGTCCACCTCATCCACTACACTCAGCCTGCGCTGTTCACCATAGAATACGCCCTGGCTCAGTTGTGGATCTCCTGGGGCGTGCGGCCGAGTGTGGTGATGGGTCACAGTCTCGGAGAGATCGTCGCGGCGACAGTCGCCGGACTGATCGACCTTGACGACGCCACCACGCTCATGGCGGCGCGTGGTCGGCTCATGCACACCACGGCGCCGGGCAGCATGGCCGCCGTCCAAGCCACCGCCGCGGACGTCCTTCCCCTGCTCAAGGAGTACGCGGACGTCTCTCTCGCAGCGATCAACGGCCCCGAGCAGAGCGTGATCTCCGGCGGTCGACGGTCCGTGGAGAAGATCACCGCTTCCCTTGACGCCAAAGGCCTCAAGACGAAGACGCTTCCCGTGTCGTGCGCATCTCACTCGCCTCTCATGGCTGAGGTGTTCAACGCCTTTCGAACGGTCCTGGAAGGCATCTCGTTCCACGATCCGGAGATCGCGCTCGTCTCCAATCTGAGCGGCACGGTGTCAGGGCTCGCGGATATGGGCAACGCGGACTACTGGGTGCGCCATCTAGGCGGAACGGTCGACTTCGCAGGCGGCATGCGAGCCATCGAGCAACGCGGCGAGCACATATTCGTGGAAATCGGCCCCTCCACCGAGCTGATCGGCATGGGCAGGCACTGCGTATCCGCGGAAAACCATCTGTGGCTCAACAGCCTGCATGCCGCCGACACCGACGCGGCGGTCATCCGTACTTCCCTCGCGCAACTGTACACCGCTGGAATACCGATCTCCTGGGCCGCCTATCACGACGCGTGGGAAGGCCGAACCGTCGACCTGCCCGCCTATGCCTTCGATCGGAAGGATTACCGGCTTCCCGTAGAAAAGCAGCACCTCGGTCCCATGCGTGGTTCCGGTGTCATGGGCCACCCACTGCTCGGCACCGAGATCTCCACGGACGAGCAGCGCCGTGCGGGTATACGAGAATTCTCGGCCAAGCTGTCCGAAGATTATCCCGGGTATCTTCAAGACCATAAGGTGTTCGATCGGGTGGTCTTTCCAGGCGCGGGTTACGTCGAAATAATCTTCGCACTACAGGAATCGGTCTTCGGCCTTACCGGGCTGCCGATATCAGACCTACGCATTCATGAAGCGCTCTTCTTGGAGAAAGCCCCGGCGACCCTGCGTACGCGGCTGCACATCCATGCGGACGGCCGGGCGACGGTCGACATCGTCAGCCGCTGGGAGGAGGCCCGTGCGGCGTCCGAACGATGCCACGCCACCGCCGTCATCGAAATCGACTCCGACCAGGAGAGCCCCCTTAGAGAGCTGACCCTCGATCTGAAAGCGGCCTCGGAGGCGACGGGCACGCCGAAGGCGGTATGGCGGGCGGAGGATCTGTACCTGGACTTCGCAGATCACGGTATCGACTACGGACCGGCATTCCAGGGGATCAAACGCGTGATCCGGCTCCCCGACGGCACATCCGTCGCGGACCTCACCGGGCACGACACTCCGGTTGGGGAACACCTTCCGCCCGCTCTTCTGGACGCCGCGCTCCAGACTGTGGCGACTCTCGTCGTGAGCGACGCCACGTGCGTGCCGGTCCGATTTGACCGTTGCAGGTTGCTCAAGAAGCCGATGGGTTCGGAACTGGTCACGGTTGCCCGGCTGTCCTCTGCCGTCAATGCCGACGCCGACTTCACCGCCGACATCCTGGTACTTGAGGGAAAGCGCCCAGTTTTCATCCTCGAAGGACTGGGCATCAAGCGGCTGGAGACCGCCACGCCGCGATCCGGTCAATCGTTGTTCCACGACGTACGCTGGCTGAAACGCTCTTTGCCCGATACGGAGCGAGAGCCGCGGAATGTGCTCGTCGTCGGCGGGCCGGGCGCCGGCTCAGCGGACTTCATCCGAGAAGCCACCGCGGCCGGGGTCGAACTGTCCTTCGCCGAGACCGCCGAAGAGATCGCAAGCGCCCTGTCCGGCAAGCCCAGCGATGTCTGCTGGTTCTGGCGGGCAGGTGCCGCGCCGATCAACGTGTCGGATCTCAGACACGAGTGCCAGGCCAATTATCTGGCGCTGCTTGACCTGCTCCGGCTGCTCAACGAGGCGGGCTTCGGCCACTCGCAGCGGCTGTGGCTCGTGACAGAACGCGCGCAATGGTTGCCCAGTGATTCCGCGGGCGACGGGAGCGGCCTGGCGGCGGCGACTCTGTGGGGTTTCGGCCATGTGATGTGGAGCGAGTATCCCGCCTACAAGGTCACGCTGGTGGACATGCCCGAGGGAGGCGGGGGTTATCAGAGCCTGGTGCGCGAATGGCTCGATGGGAATCCGGATGAATTCCAGGTCGCCTACCGAGCCGGGCATCGCTACGTCCGGCGTATCACCACAGTCGACGCGGCGCTTTCCCGGAACGGTTCTCCGGTCAAGCTCATCGTCGGTGAATACGGAAACTTTGGCAGGATAATTCCCGTACCGCTGGAGGACCGGAAGCCGGAGGGAGACGAGATACAGGTACAGGTTCACGCCTCGGGCCTGGTGTTCGAAGACGTCTTCAACGCCCTGGGACTACGGCGGCAACACGCGCGAGAGCACGGTCTTGAACACGAAGACGTACCTCTCGGTTCCGAGTGCGCGGGCACGGTCATCGACGCCGGCCCCGAGGCGGACTACCAGGTCGGTGACGAGGTGGTCATCCGCCACAGAGGTTGTCTCAGCCAGCGGGTGACCGTCTCGTCGAAGTACGCCCTGCGCAAGCCGGTGTCCGTGAGCTTCGCCGAAGCCGCCGGCCTTCCTACCGCCTACCTCACCGCCTACTACGCGCTGCACCACCTCTGCGACATCAAGGCGGGTGATCGTGTTCTCATCCATTCGGCAGGTGGCGGTGTGGAACAGGCCGCCGTCCAGCTCGCGAAGCTCGCCGGTGCCGAGGTTTACGCGATGGCCTCCCCTGGTGAGTGGCCACAGCTCCGGGCACTGGGCGTGCAGCGCGTCATGGACCCTCAGACGCCTGACTTCGCTGAGGAGATCCGGCGGCTGACAGGCGGTGAGAGTGTCGACATCGTTCTCAACAGCCTGAGCGGCGATTTCATCCCTTCGGTTTTCGCATACGTCGCGCCTGGTGGCCGCTTCGTCGATCTGAGTAAAATCAGCGCCTGCTCCGGAGAAAATGATCAGGCCGCGAGAACGGACGTCGCCTATCACGTGGTCGATCTCGACGAGATCCCCGAGGGGGGCCTTCCGCAAGTCACCACCGATATCCTGAAAGAGGTCTTCAGGCTCCTGGACGAAGGACTCCTGCAACCGCTCGTAACCACGGTCTACACCCTTGACGAAGTCGAGGAGGCCTTCAGTGTGGTCAGCCGGGGGGCGAACGCAGGAAAGCCGGTCATCGACCTTCGTCCCGATACCGGGATGTCGAATCCCCCGGTGAACATCAGCTCCGAAAAAACCTATCTTGTCACGGGTGGATTCGGCGCGCTCGGTATCGCGACCGCCCAGAAGCTCGTTGATCATGGTGCTCGCAAGCTGGCGCTGGTGAGCCGCTCGGCCATACCCGAAGATGAGGTGGCAGAACTCAGGGACCGCCTGGGACCGGACGTCCGGCTCACCGCGTACCAGGGTGACATCGGTGATCCCGAAGACGTGCGCAGGATCTTCGACTCGCTGGGGCGTCACCCACTGGGCGGTATCATCCATGCCGCGGGAATCCTTGCGGATACGCCGATCGAGACTCAGACCTGGCAGAACATCGACAAGGTGTTCCAGTCCAAGGTCTATGGAACCTGGTTGCTGCACCAGGCCTCTGAGATGCTCCCGGACCTTGACTTCTTCATCGGATATTCTTCGATATCCTCCGTCGTCGGTCATCCGGGGCAGTCTAACTACGCGGCGGCGAATGCTTTCGTCGATGGCCTCATGCACTGGCGCCACCGGCGTGGCCTGCCCGGCAAGAGCATCAACTGGGGGGCCTGGGGCGAGATCGGCCTGGCGGCGAACCTGAACGAGCAGCACATCAAAGCCATCGAGCGTCAGGGGGTGAAATTCTTCAGGCCATCGGTCGGTCTGCGCGCCCTGATCAAGTCGTCAGGCTGGGATGTTCCTCAGATCATGGTCGGCGACATCGACTGGACGACGTCCGCCGCGGCACGGCCGTTGGACAACGCGCTGTACGAGCTTGTCGCGAGGCGCGACGAGGGCGCGGTCGCCGACATCGACTCCGAACTGCTCCTCGGACTTCCCGAGAACGAGCAGGAGGAGGCTGTCAACTTCTTCATCCGCTCTCACATCGCTCAACTTCTGCACTTCGACGGACCGGAGTCCCTGCCGCCTGACGTCAGATTCTTTGAGGTGGGCATGGACTCCCTCACCTCTGTGCAGCTGAAGAACATCCTGGAGATCACCTTCCAGATACCGCTGTCCACCGCGATCATCTTCGATCACCCCGCTGTCGATCTGCTCACCGCCTTCGTGACTCAGCAGATTCGACAGAATCGGGAAGATCCCGACGAAGGCCAGGCGCCGGACAGCGGTACCCGGCCGAAGAGCGAGGTCCTGTGAACCGGAACACCGATACCTTTCCGCTACGAACACTCGCATCGGTTGCGGCTCACCATTCGGCCTCGATCCCTCAGGCGGTGGCCGTCATGTGCGAGGGGCGTCGAACGACATATGCGGAACTTGATCACCGAAGCGGTCGGACAGCGCATCATCTCGTAGCACTCGGGGTCGTCAGGGGTTCCCGGGTGGCATACCTGGGAAAGGACTCCGAAGACTACTACGAGCTCCTTCTCGCCTGCGCGAGGATTGGGGCTGTCCTGGTCCCGATCAATTGGCGCTTGACCTCCCCGGAGATTCAGCACATTTTACGGGACTCTGATGCCAAACTTGTTTTCGTCGAATCGGCCCTTGTCGGTACGGTGGATCAGGTCAAGGAGTCACTGCCCGCTCTGGAAGGCATCATTCCGTTGAAGCAGCCTGGTCGCCAGGAGGACGGGCTACAGGGCTGGAATGCAGGAACGCCGGAATCCACCTTCCTCTCGGAACCATCAGCGGAAGATCCACTCGTTCAAATTTACACAAGCGGCACCACCGGCATGCCCAAAGGCGTGGTTCTCACGCAGCAAGGTTTCTTCGTGGTACGGGAGCTGCTGGCACGAAATGGACTCGATTGGATCGATTGGCTGCCGGACGACAAAAGCCTGGTGGGCATGCCAGGATTCCACATCGGCGGCTTATGGTGGTTCATACAGGGGTTCTGTGCCGGTGTGACCAACGTCATCATGCCGACCTTCGACAGCCGTAAGGCCGTCGAGCTGATCCGATCCCATCACGTCACCACGATATGCGTTGTTCCCGCGATGCTTCAGATGATGCTCTCAGAGCGGGAGACAGAAGCCGGGGGTTTCCCGAGTCTCCGCAAGGTGACCTATGGGGGGTCCCCGATCTCCGGCAGGTTGCTGCAGGAGTGCATGGACGTCTTCCAGTGCGGTTTCGCACAAATCTACGGACTGACGGAAACGGGGAACACCGCCGTCTGCCTGCCTCCCGAGAGACATGTTCCCGGAGGTTCCCATACGGAGGCGGCAGGTATTCCCTATCCAGGTATACAGCTGGAAATCAGGGACGAGAAGGGCGTTCCACTGCCGGTCGGCGCGGTAGGGGAGGTCTGCATCAAGACCCCCGCACGGATGCTCGGTTACTGGAAGCTCCCGGAGGCGACCTCGGAAACTCTCGTCGACGGCTGGATCCGAACCGGCGATGCCGGATACCTTGACGCCGAAGGGTATCTGTTCATCTGTGACCGCATCAAGGATATGATCATCACTGCCGGGGAGAACATATACCCAGCAGAGATCGAGAATGCCCTGGCCACGCATCCTTCCATCAAGGAATGTGCCGTGATCGGTATCCCCGATGATCGATGGGGCGAGGTCGTCTCGGCATACGTGGTCCCGAGGCCGGGAGCCCACGTGACGGCTCGCGACTTAATGCTCTTCTTGCGGGGGCGTATCGCCGACTTCAAGATCCCGAGACAGTTCAATATAATTGATCAAGTGCCTCGTAATGCGAGCGGGAAGATTCTTCGCAGAAAGCTACGAAGCACCGTCGCCGATATGCCAGGCAGGTCCCCTCACATCGCGGATGAGCGGAAATGATCGATCCCGATCTCTCTGACGACCGGGGCTCCGGATAAGGGTCGAGGTCGGAACACCTTCCTCCGTATCAGCAGTCGCCTGTTCACTTGGAGTGATCCAGCGCCAAGTGAACAGGCGTCGCCGGTTCGCGGGAGTCCGAGATCGATCGGCTCGTCCCACCCGGTCAGGCGCTTGCGGGTGTCGACGTCACCGACTGAGCACGATCAGGGGTGCCGGCCTGATCCTGGTGCTGGAGGGTGACCGGGTCGTCGAGGGCGGCGTGCACGACGTCCTGGCCGGCTCAGGTGGCCGTACGCGAACCTCACCCGGGCCACGTCGAGCCGGCGTACACCGCTCGCGGGCCCACCCGGCGGCTGCCGCACGACGCTGATCCCTGTCGGTCGCACAGTTGCTGTATTTCGCCGCTGTACGGACATGACGAAGGCCCTCCGAGATCATCCCGGAGGGCCTTCGACCTGCGGAGCCGCCTTGGGGAATCGAACCCCAGACCCCTTCATTACGAGTCAGAACAGGGCCGTCCACGGCCGTCTTCCGGGCCTGATCGGACAAACTCTGTGAGGTCTCTCAGTCCATCTGGTCGCCAGGAAGGCCCGAGAGCTGGATGCGGTAGTCCCATGGGGCCTACCTGGATTCGAACGTTGAAGTCGGCATGCCCCTTCAGGTACTCGGGTCGCGGTGCGCATCTCCACAGCTCGGCGACCGGCTGCGGCAGGGCGAAGTGATCGCGGACCTTGACGAAGTAGACCTCTCGGTGCGGGTAGCCGGCCCGGTTTCGAAGACCGGGCATCCACCACGGCAAGCGGGCTGCAAGCGGGCTGCACACAATGGCTGGCATGAAAGCCTCCCCCACCGGACGCCTCAGCATGCCCCTCCGGCTTGCCGCCGGCGTGACCCTTATGCTCCTGACCGTCACCGGATGCGGTGCCGGCGTTGACACGCTCCAGAGTGATCAGCCCGTTCCGGAACGCGTGACCAGCACAGCGACCGCCGAGACCCCCCAACCCACCGAGACCACCCAGCCCACGGAGAACAGCGAGCCCACGGAGAGCAGCGAGTCGGCCGAGACCACGAACGAGCCGGACGACCCGGCCCAGGCCCAGGCGGCTGTGCAGCCGGGTGGGACCCTCGGCGACGGCAGCACCGTCGCGGCCGAGCTCACCCGCGCCGGACAGCGGGACAAGTTCACCCTGGACCTGGGCGGCACCAGGGAGTTCTATGTCACCGACATGACCGGTGACGATATCCAACTCCAGGTGTTCTCCGAGGTCGACGGCCAGCCGGTCAGCCCGTCCGGCATCGCTCTCAGCTGGGGCACCTCGGTCATCAAGTTGACCAAGGCGGGCAAGCACCGGCTGGAGGTCTTCGGGAACACGAACGTCATCGGGCCGTACAGCCTCAGGATCGCGACGGTGAAGATCCGCACGTTCCCGGCGACGATCGGCCTGCAGATCGGCGAGGGCAACCCGGACGGCGCGGGACGGCTGGACGTCCCAGGACGCATCGACCGCTTCGAGTTCGACGCGGACGGCGCGTCGGCCATCAAGATCCTCGGTGGGGCCGGGGCGTGTACGGCTATCGAGCTGGAGCTCACAGATGCCGCGGAGAAGAACATCGCCGGCCCACGGCAGCCCGTCCCACTCTGCGGATACGAGTTCGACATCCCGCTCTCCAATGG
The DNA here is from genome assembly GCF_040607515.1 of Streptosporangium sp. NPDC005286. Taxonomy (NCBI): domain Bacteria; kingdom Bacillati; phylum Actinomycetota; class Actinomycetes; order Streptosporangiales; family Streptosporangiaceae; genus Streptosporangium; species Streptosporangium sp. NPDC005286. The sequence goes on from NZ_JBEXGU010000001.1 coordinate 57,812, forward strand.
AGACGGCAGGTATGCGCTCGTGGTCAGATCAGGTACGGCGAAGACCGGGGCCTACTCGTTCCAGATCGCGCGGGCGGGCTGAACGCCGGCCGGGCGTCTGGTCGTGGTCACCAGGTAACCGGAGGATGCCCCGGCCTTCAGGACTCCGTCGCCCAATTCGTTTTCGATCTCCGCGACCTGCGTGTCCGGCACCGGATAACGACGCTGGACGTCGACCGGAGATAATCAGGCAACGGAGTCCTCCAGGCCGGGGAGGATGTCACCTGTCTGTGCCGGTCCCACGTCAGGACCGGCTCAGGCTCCCGCGATACTCCAGCCCGCCGGCGCCCTCCTGGCCCACGAAGTCCAGTGTCGCCGGGTCCTTCAGAGTGAGGGTCATGTCTCCCCCCACACACTGATTCCGCTGCATGCGGGTCAGATCGAGCACATTCCCGGCCCTGACCCGGGTCAGCATGACCTGCTGCTCGCACGCATCGGCCCGCCACGTCCCGGCCGGCTGGTCACTCAGCAGGATGAGCGTGACCGCGACGGTCTTCTCCCGGTCGTCCTGCGAGACGACCTGGCCCGTCCATGTCCCGGCGAACGCCTCCGGGACTCCGCCTCCCGGCTGGGCCGAGGGCGACGTCGATGGCGGTGCCGACGGTGGTGGTGTCGACTGCGGCATCGACTGCGGCGGGGAAGCCGGTTGCCCGCCTGCGACCGTGCGTGATCCGGAGTCCCTGCCGCCACTGGTAACGGCCTCCGGCCTCGCCGCGCCGTCGCCAGAGGAGCCACCGAACGTCCCTGTCGCGTACAGCGTCACCGCCGTCGCGAGCGCCGCTGCGACGCCGGTGACCGCGATCAGTACCGCAGGCCTCCGTCCCCGTCGGGGCACCGGCTCACCAGGCCGCGGCTCCGTTTCCTGCACCGCCGTATCGGAACGGCCGAGATGGCGGGTGGGGGCCGGGCCGTACGCGGGTCCGGCCGGACCCTGTGCTCCGGACGAATCGGCTGGAAGCAGTCTGGTCGGCCCGGGACCGGCCGCGACCGGAACCTGATCCGCCCGGCCGCTCCAGTCGACGGGAAGGTAGGCGGTGGGCACCGGGCCGACGTCGGGGACCGTGACGGTGGGGGCTCCGGTGTCGACCAGGCGGATCATGAGCGCCCGGGCGGAGGGGCGTACCCCGGGGTCCTTGGCCAGACAGACGGCCAACGTCTCCCGCAGGGGCGATGAAATGTCCGTGAGGTCGGGCTCGGCGTTGAGTATTCGGCTGAAGACCGCGGCAACGGTGTCGCTGCCGAACGGCGCCCGGCCGGTAGCGGCGTAGACCATGGTCGCGGCCCAGGAGAACACGTCGGCCGCGGGTGATCCGTGCACGCCGCTGAGCTGCTCGGGAGCCATGTACGGCGGGGTGCCGGACATGGCCGAGGGCATCGTGCTCGCGTCGAGCAACTGGGCGATGCCGAAGTCGACCACCCGCGGGCCGTCCGGGCCGAGCAGCACGTTGGCCGGTTTGAAATCCCGATGGATGACTCCCGCACTGTGGATGGCGGCGAGCGCGGTAGCCGTGGCGACCGCCAGGCGATCGAGGTCGCCGCCACGAAGGGGGCCCTCGTCACGTACCCGATCCTGCAGTGCGGGACCCGCGATGAACTCGCTCACGACGTAAGGGTCTGGCCGGTCGGTCTCCGCCTTCAACACCCGGGCCGTGCAGAAGGGGGCCACCCGCAGTGCCGACTGCAACTCCCTGGCCAACCGGCGGCGCGAGGCGGGATCCGCGCCGCTGCGAAGTACTTTGATCGCCACCCGCTCGCCGGACCGGCTCCACCCTTCGTAGACGATCCCCTGCCCGCCCTCGCCCAGCCGCCCGACGATCTCGAACTCCCCCAGCACGCGCGGGTCTCCCGGCTCCAGCGGGCCAGCGGGCATCGGCTCCTCCATGCACGGTCGTCTCCACACACTAGCGATGCGAGACCCGGCCCACCATGGTCCTCCATCAGGGCGATGGCCAGGGAACCGGAACGGCAGGGAGATCAGGCCATGGGAGCCATCGAGTGGCCTGGAGCCGCCTTGGGGAATCGAACCCAAGCCCCCTTCATTACGAGTGAACGACATGTCCCCAGGGTGGGCAGAGCCCTCCGCGAAATGTGTACCGGAACCTGAAAAACGACAGCGGGTGAGCGGTGGCGATCCTTCTTTTCGGGCCAACGCGCTTGGTTAGTCGTAGTGGAGGCTGTCCACGCAGGCTGATCCGCACTCTCGCGCGTGGATGGTCGGCGATAGCTGCCGGGATGCGTCTGCGGACATGCTGGGCGACCGGTGGCCCGTCGCCGGGCGAGCCGAACGAGCCGTGAGCGTGTGCTGAACTGTTCGGTATGGAATATCCCCGACTCCTTGACTGCCTCGCGGCCGACTTCGGCCGCCTGCGGGCCGTCGTGCCGACCGACCCAACCGCGGTGGTGCCGAGCTGTCCCGACTGGACCGTCGCCGACCTGACCCGTCACATCGGCGAGGTGTACCTGCATAAGACTCTGGCCATGCGCGAGGGCGCCGAGCCCGACCCGTGGCCGCCGAAGGAGCTCGCGGACGAGGAGCCGCTCGCGCTGCTCGACCGGGCGTACGCCGGGCTGCTCGACGAGTTCGGCGCCCGCAAGCCGGGGGATCCGGCCGGCTCCTGGTACACCCCGGATCAGACCGTCGGCTTCTGGATCCGGCGGATGGCACAGGAGACGGTCATCCACCGCATCGACGCCGAGCTCGGCACCGGGCAGCCGGTCACGCCGGTCCCGGCAGACCTCGCCGTCGACGGCATCGACGAGCTGCTCAAGGTCTTCGTGGCATACAGCGTCGCCGAGTGGGGCGACTACTTCACCGACATCCTGGCCGGCTCGCCGGGCCGGACGTACACGGTGCGGACCGACGGCGCGGCGTGGCGGGTGCGGACCGGCCCGGGGCTGTTCGCCGTCGAAGACGGCGCTGACGACGACGCGGCCGACGTGACCGTGAGCGGCCCGCCGACGGCCGTGCTGCGCTGGATGTGGAACCGGGAAGGTGCCGGCGAGCCGAGCGGCGTGACGGTCGAGGGCGCCCCTGAGGCGGTCGAGGAGCTGCGGCGCTGCATCGTCATGGCGACGCAGTGAGGCCGGTCGCCTGCACCCTTGCCCAACTCGGCGGTCCGATCCGCACCCGGCTCAGTCGGGTTGTGCATAGCAGCGTTCCTGGATCGTCAGCGGATTCAGGGTGCCGGAGAGAGGTGGAAGCACTCCGGCCTCGTGTTCACCACGAAGAACGGGACCCCGGTCGAGCCGCGCAATTTCTACCGGTCCTTTGAGCGCTACTGCGAGAAGGCCGAAGTTCCCCGTATCCGCGTCCACGACACTCGGCACACCTGCGCCTCGCTCCTGGCCGCACTCGACGTTCACCCCCGGGTCGCGATGCGCATCCTCCGGCACTCGCAAATCTCGGTGACCATGAACGTCTATACGCAGGCCCCCTCACCGGAGACCCGTAAGGCGCTCGACCGACTCGACCAAAGCCTCAACGGCTGATCACCGTCCAAACAGGACAGAAAAGGACTCTTCCGGATGAGCTGAGAGGGACTCTTGATCAGCGGTTAAACCAAGCTCTCGCGGAGGGGAGAAGCAGTAGAACGACCACTATGACCGGCAGAACCACGTTGATATTCAGCAAGCTACGCATGCTGAGATCGGAATCCAGAGCAAGCACGGAGACGAAGCCGAGCGCCATGAGGGTTTCGAGCACGAGCACGGCGATTCGGTCTCGCCTTTCACGATAGATCCACTTATTTGCCAACCAACCGGCCAGGACTGCGATAACGACGCAGAAGCCAACGAACAACAGCACAAGCCCGGAGTTCATGTCGTCAGCTGAGTTCACGAAGACAAAGGCGAGCAGCGCACCACCCGCCAGCGCTTGCACTGCCTGGAGCGACACAATGAACTCGGCGATCTTCATCACGCGCGGCATGTGTTGGGTCTTGCCTGTCTCAACCACGGGAACCTCTTGAGGGGTAGGAGATCACCGGCAATCCCACCTAAGTGTACGGCCTAGGTCACATCCCCTATTTGGGTGTTCCTGTAAGAAACGGGACTTTCTTCGATCAACGCCAGGAAGCCGCACCGGAGTTCCACAGCGCCGACAGCACGTTGCTGCACGGATACGGAAGAGGCCCTCCCGGACGACGGCCACCTTCCAGCCCAATGCGCCGAGGCGGGAGCCTGCCCGATCAAGCTGATCGGGCAGAACCTCTATCGGATCCACCTTTGGGTGGTCGCCGCCCTACGAACGGGGATCGCTCCTCGCGGGATCAGCTTCCTGCGGGGGGCTGGCCGGTGCCGTCAACGTCGTTCCAGGTCGGATTGTCGACGACGACGCACGGCTTGGCCTGGCCATTGACCACATATGCGGAGAACTGCCAAGCCGTCTCCGGCTTCTTCACCCTAGAGGCCTGCTCCTTGCTCTCGCTGAACGCCATCACCAAGGTCTGGCCCTTCCCGACGTACCGGGGGTCGATCTCCAACCCCCCCGTCCTGAGCAGACGCGCGGCCCTGTCGGACACGGAGCCCTTCCACTCCTCCGGGGAGCCGCCCCCGACGATCTCGCCTCTGTCTCCCCCGCACCACTTGCCGGGCTTGAGATAGGTGATGTCCGCAGATACCCCCATCCTCTTTAGATCCTGTTCCAGTTTGTCAGCGTCCCTGAACTCGTTGAGCTTGACGTTGATCGTGCCGTCGCCGTTCCTGGTCACCGCGTACGCGGGCTGCTCCGCTCCGGTCAGCAGCGGCACCGCGATCGCCGCCGCCGCGGCCAGCCCGGCCACCGCCGCCCCCGCGAACAGGCGGCGGCCGGTGCGACGACGTCGTTCGGCGCGTGCGGTGATCTCGGCTTTAAGTTCCATCAGTATCTGCTCCTCGAAACTCATCCCGGTGTTCCTTCCATGACGAAGGGCAGTCCCTGCAGCGTGCGACGAGCGCGATACAGCCGCACCTTGGCGGTCCCCGGCCGGATGCCCAGGGCCGTCGCCGCCTCGGTGACCGTGAGCTGGTCGATGACGACCAGTTCCAGGACGGCGCGTTCCCCTTCGGGCAGGTAGGCCATGGCCTCGAAGATCCGCCTGGCGTGCCGTTCCGCGTCGATGCGCTCTTCGAGCCTGGCGAGGTCGTCGGTGTCCAACGACCGCCGCCCGCTCACCCGGCTGGTCAGCCGCGACTGCTTGAACACCCGGCGCCGCTCGGTCGAGAGTGTGTTACGTGCCACGCCGTACAGCCACGCGATCTCGGTCCCCAACCCGGCCCGGTAGGTGTGGGCGGAGTCAAGCACCGCCATGAACACCTCGGCCACCAGGTCGGCGACCGTGTGCGGATCGTCAACACGCCGAGCGAGAAAGCGGGTGACCGCATCGACGTGCCGCCGGTAGAAGGCTTCGAACGCCACGTGATCTCTAGCGATCTCCGCCTGTTTGCGACGCACCGGCAATGCTCCCTTCGTCGATTGACACCCCTGCTTGGTCAGAACCATCCAAATGGTTACAAGAGGGCGGCTCTCCGCCTCTCCATCCGAACGAAGACGAGAGAACGACACACGTTGTCTCCGGTCGTGGCATGCGGTGACCGAGCTCTGAGAGCGCGTAGGCGTCGACGGCCTCGGCCAGTCCCGTCCGCTGAGTCTTGCCGAGCTGGTTGTCCGCGGTGCCGTTGGTGACGATCGCCGCCTTCCAACCTGACGCACGTAACCGTGACAGCCCGTCCATCACCTCGGGTCGACAGTGGACGAGGTACGGCATGCACTGGCGGTAGCGACTCCACAGCTCGTCGACCGGCTTGGGTAGGGCGAACTGGTCGCGGACCTTGGTGAAGAAGACCTCACGGTGCGGGTAGCCGGCTTGGCCGAGAGAGATCAGCCACCCGATTGCCTCACGCTCAAGCCCATGAGGTGCTCCACCTCTCAGCTCTGTCTCAGACGCGCTTTGCCATACTGGCGCCCGGTTTAGAACACGTTCGGGGGAAACCGTGGCAGTCGTGGAGCAAGATGCGCAGGTCACTGGCCTGCCCGGCGCAGCGGCGAAGAGGGTCCGCATCAGCATCGTGCTAGGTGCCTGGGGCCTGTTCTACACCTGCTATCGGGCCTACTACGCGCTGGGCGGGACCGTCGGCATGTTCGGCACACCCGTGTCGTATCAGCAGTGGCGGATGGTCAACGCGTTGGGGGCGGGCATCCTGCTGGTCGCCACGGTGCTGCCGGTGGCGACGCTGCCGTTATGGCGCCGGTCCCACGGACGACGCGTCCTGCTGGCCATGTGCTGGGCGGTGACGGTGGGGTGCGTCATGCACGCCCTGATCAACAGCATTCAGCGGGCCCTGAGCCTGGCCGGCCTGATGCAGCTGAATCTGCCGTTCTGGACGACGATCGACCATCGCACAGCCGATCTTCAGGATCTCCTGTTCAACGAGCCATGGTTCCTGGTGGAAGGGCTCCTGTGGGCCTGGCTCGCCTTCTCGAGCCTGAACGCCGGCACGGCGAGACGCCGATGGTTGATCAGTGCCGGGGTCGCGATCGCCGTCCTCACCGTGATCGGCATGCTGAGCGTAACCGGGGTGATCGGCACTTTCATCGTGGGGTAGGCCACGTCCGCTCGGCGCCGCCGGCTGCTGCCGGCAGTGGATCAACAGGCCATCGTTCCTACCACGACCGGCCTTGCGTTAAGGTTCCGCGTCCTGGTTGATCACGTTCTGGATGGCGATGCGAGGGTCTACTGGACGGCCCAGGGATGGGTGTTTTACGGAATCGTGGACGGCGACCGGACGTGGGTGTGGAGGTTCTACTGGACGGTCGTGCCGGGATGCCCCTCGCTGATAAGCCGCTCAGGATCCTCAACCGGAGCATCGACCAGCGGCGAGGTGACCGAACTGCTGCAACTGAGGGAGGTTTGGTGCTCACTGTGCGGGCGGCGCACCACCTTGGGCAGACCGTGTTTATGAACGCTGCAGTCTCCAGGTGTTGAAGACTGATCGGTTCCCAAACACTCACCCTGCCGCGGGAGAAACCACCGGGTCCACAGCACTGTTAGCAAGGGTGTTGGCAAAAGGCCCCCACCGGAACCCGGTGGGGGCCTTTCGACCTGGAGCCGCCTTGGGGAATCGAACCCCAGACCCCTTCATTACGAGTGAAGTGCTCTGGCCGACTGAGCTAAGGCGGCGTGCTGTGTTTCACCACGACCTACGGCAGTCTACAGGCTCCCAGGGCCTTCCCGCGCACCGGAATCAGCCGATCTTGGGACACTGGGTTCCATCGGCGGGGACGGTCAGATCGATCAGGTAGTCGTCCACCAGGCGATCCACGCACGCCGAGCCGGTCAGATAAGCGGTGTGGCCGTCTCCGTCGAAACCGACCAGGACGCCGGAGGAGAGCTGGGAGGCGAGGGCCTCTGACCACTGGTAGGGCGTGGCGGGGTCGCGTCTGGTGCCGACGACCATGATGGGCGGGGCTCCGGGGGCGTCGATCTTCTCCCGGGCCCCCGCCTTGACCGGCCAGTACGCGCAGGGCAGTGAGCTCCACATGACGTACGCGCCGAACAGGGGGGCGACCTTGGCCGCCTGTTCGGCCGCCTTGGCGTAGGCGGCGGGGTCGCGGGGGTAGATGCTGTCGACGCAGTTGACCGCCAGGTTGGACTCGGTCTGGTTGGTGTACTCGCCGTCCTCCCCACGGTCGACCAGCAGGTCGGCCATGCGGAGCAGGACGGTGCCGTCCCCCTTCAGCGCTTGGGCCAGCGCCTGGCGGAGGACCGGCCATGCCTGCCGGTCGTAGAGCGGGGTGATCACACCGAGGATGGCCCAGGCCTCGGTCACCGTACGGTCGTCGCCGGTCCTGTTGGCCAGGGAAGCGGTGTCCGCCCTGCGGAGCAGCGCGGTGATCTCCGCACGGGCGGAGGCGACGGAGCCCTGGAAAGGGCAGTCGGTGGCCGCGAGGCAGTTTTCGAGGAACGCGTCGAGGGCGACCTCGAAACCGCGTGCCTGCGCGGTGTTCAGCTCCAGTGGGCCGAGCGAGGGGTCCACGGCGCCGTCCAGAACGAGGGCGCGGACCCGGTCGGGGAAGAGATCGGCGTAGACGGCGCCCAGCTGCGTGCCGTACGACTTGCCGAGGTAGGTGAGGTGGGAGTCACCGACGGCGGCACGCAGCAGGTCCATGTCCCTGGCGGCGTCGGCGGTGCCGACGTACGGCAGGAGCCTGCCCGATCGGGTCTCGCATCCGGCGGCGAACCGTTGCGCCCCCTCCTCAAGCACGGTGACCTCCCCCGGCGAGTCGGGCGAGCTGTCGAGGCCGACGAAGGTGTCCAGCTCGCTCGGCGACAGGCACCGGACGGGCGCGGACTCGCCGACCCCGCGCGGGTCGAAGCCCACGACGTCGAAGCGCTCGCGAACCGCCTCGCTCACCGCGGTGCGGGCACTTCGCGCGTACTGCACTCCGGAGGCACCCGGCCCGCCGGGATTGAGGAGGATCGAACCGATCCGCTCCCCCGAGGCCGGGAGCCGGATCACGCTGAGCTCGATCTTCTCACCGTCCGGCTTGCTGTGATCGAGCGGTACGGCGAGCTTGGCGCACTCGAAACCGTCCTCGCACTCGTGCCAGCCGAGAGCCGCTCCCGCCACACCGCGGCCGGCTCCGGTGCCGCCACTGGCGTCGGCGGGGACGTCGGTGCCGGTGCACGCGCTCGCGAGCAGGGCCACCGCCGCCAGTACGGCGGTCACACGGGATCTCACGCCTTGTCCGCTCCGTAGTCCGTAGGTCGGGGTCACACGCGGATCCGGCAAGGGGGCCGACACGCGGAGAGGCCGAACGGTCGAATCCTATGTGCCCGCGCCGAGCCCCCATGACGGGACATCAACCTCAGCGAGGACAGCCGATCGGTCACTCTTCCGGCCCGCTCTCGGCGACCCGCACCGCGCCACCGTACGCCTCGTCGTGCTGCTTGCGCGGAGAGCAGACCGAGGCCGACGGGCAGGCGCAGCGGCGTCCGCCGTCCTCCAGGCGGACCACGACGGAGTCCGAGGGTACGTTGCGGCCCACGACGGTTCCGGTGCCCTCGGGGGTGTCGACCTTCAGCCCGATCCGGGGCATCCTGCTCTGGGCGTCGAGGTAGAGGGGGTGCTCGTACTTCAGGCAGCACATCAGCCGCCCGCACGCCCCCGCGATGCGCAGCGGGTTGACCGGCAGGTCCTGGTCCTTGGCCATCCGGACGGAGACCGGCTCGAAGTCCTTGAGGAAGGTGGCGCAGCACAGGTCACGGCCGCAGGGGCCGATGCCGCCCTGGAGGCGGGCCTCGTCGCGCGGGCCTATCTGGCGCAGCTCCACCCTGGCGCGCAGGTTGCGGGCCAGGTCACGGACGAGGGCGCGGAAGTCGACCCGGTGCGGGGCGGAGAAGTAGACCGTGTAGACGTTCTCGGCGTCCAGGTAGTCGACGCCGACGACCTTCATCGGCAGCGTGTGCCGCTTGATCAGGCGCTTGGAGACGCTCCGGGCCTCGGCGCGGCGCCGTTTGTTGCCCTCGTCACGGGTGAGGTGCTCCTCGGTCGCGATACCCGCGCACACCGGCAACCCGCCGATCTCCTCGCTCGTCCACTGCGGCGCCCAGACGCACTCGGCGACCTCGGGCCCGGCCTCGGTGGGCACGAGCACCTTGTCGCCGACCTTGGGGCTGTGCTCGCCGGGGTCGAGGTAGTACAGCCTGCCGTAGCGGGTGAAACTCACCGCCATGATCATGCCCATATGGCTCCAAACCTGGGGGTACGGCTCGTGCTCACCCTATGTGTCATGCCCCCGGATGTGCGGTGCCACCCGGGGGCGATCACGGGCAAGCCACCCGGCCGCGCTCGCGAACTGCCCGAGCCACCGTCACCCACTCAGTCCGACCCCGCTCAGGACCCCGGGGGCTTGAATTCCGGGAACGAGCACTGCTCCGGCTCATCCGACCACGGAAGACTTCTCACAATGATCGACCACAACGACGCACGTTCCAGCATGCAGTGCGTACCGAGCGAGTTGGACACCCCCGGTAGCTCGCCCATGGCACGTGCCACGACGCTTGGATCCGTACCAGGCCTGATCCAGGCCCGGAATACCTCCGGCATGTCCGTGACGACTATCGCCTGCAACAATGTGGGATTGTTCGCGTTCTGGCGCCGGAAGTTCTCCCATACCTGCCGGCGGTCCTCAAAGAGCACCCTCTCCACCTCGGGCCGGCCTTCGAGTGCCCGACGGATCCCCGCCTGCTCATCCTCTGTCACCGCATGGGCACAGTTGGGGAGGACATCGTCCTCTTTGCAGAGGAAGACCGACACGTCGGCGTATCCGAACGGCTCGATGCTGCTCATCGCCATGGCGACCATGTTCCCCCGCGAGGGTGGAGGGGGCGTGGCGAGCCGTACGGCTCCGAAGACCACCACGGCGACGGCCAGGGCCGCCGCGGCGATCCGGAAGGGAGCTCTGAGGCGGCGGCGGGCGGGGACGGTGAGCGGGCGGACGTTCTCAGCGGTCGCGGCGGCGGCGGACAAGGCGTCGCGGAGGCGGTTCTCGATGTCGGTCATGACTCCTCCTTGAGCATCCGGGCGAGGGCGGCCAGCCCACGCGCGAGGGTGGAACGGGCGGTGCCGGCGGCGATGCCCATGGTCTCGGCGATCTCCAGGTCGGACAGCTCCAGGTAGTAGCGGAGGGTCAGCGCCTCCCGCTGCCGCCTGGGCAGCGCGCGCAGGGCCATGAGCACCTCGCGGCGCTCCTCACCGAGCAGCGCCGCGTGCTCGGCGGACCAGGACGGCGGCTCGTACGGCGCGGCCCAGCGGAAGGCGACCGCGCGGCGGCGCAGCACCGATCGCGCCCCATTGAGGACCGCCGAGCGGATGTAGGTCAGCGCCCTGCCTGGGTCGCGCAGGCGGCGCCGTCCCGCGTGGGTGCGGGCGAACGCCTCCTGTACGACGTCCTCGGCGGTGGCCTGGTCGCCCACCATGAGCAGCGCCAGCCGTACCAGCCCGAGGTGATGTTCGGCGAACAGCGTCGCGATGTCGACGCGGTCCCTGGCCAAGGGCTCTCCGTGGGAGAGCAGTTCGACTTCCACATCACAGAGACGCCGTGCCGGGCCTTCTGCTGCTTCACCCGGCCCACGAGCTCCACCCCGTCCGTGTTCTCCCTGCCTACGGCCCCCTTCCGGCTCGTAAACCCCGTCCGGCCCACGTGTCCCATCCGGTGAGTTCCACCCGGCGCACCGGCTCGGCTCAACGGCAGCGACCGGTCCGGGTCGGTGTACGACCGCGCCCGCCCCGCTCAGCGGCCGAGTTCGGCGAAGGACTTCTCCCAGCGTTCGGCGATCATCGAGATGTCGTAGCTCTGGGCCGTCTGGATGGCGTTCTTGGCCATCCTGTGGCGGCCCTCCTCGTCGTCGATCATCTGGATCAGCCCGTCGGCCAGGGCGTCCACGTCGTCGGCGGGAACCAGCAGTCCGTCGATCCCGGGTGTGATGATCTCGCGAGGTCCACGGGGGCAGTCGAAGCTGACCACCGGCACCCCGGAGGCGAACGCCTCGATGATGGTCATGCCGAAGCCCTCGAAGCGGGAACTGACCGCGTGGATCGACGCCTTGGCCAGCTCGCCCTCGATGTCACCGGTGGGGCCCATGAAGGTGACGTTGTTGTGCAGCCGCAGCTTGACCGCCTGCCTGACCAGTTTGTCGCCGACCCGGCCCTCGCCGTAGATCCGCAGCTTCCAGTCGGGACGTTCCCTGGCCACCCGGACGAACGCCTTCAGCAGCCGGTCGTACCCCTTGACCGGCACCAGCCTGCCCGCGGCCAGCACGATCCGGTTCTCCTGCCTGGAGCGTGGACGCGGCCCGCCGGGCAGCCCGTTGCCGATGGTGAACACCCGGGTGGGCGACCCGTTGAGCATGTTCCGGTAGTCGTGCTCGTCGGCCTCGGTGAGGGTGACGACCGCGTCCAGTTTCGGGTACCAGGTCCGGATCTCCTCGAAGATCCCGGGCTGGTGCGCCTCGAAGTGCAGGTGCTCCTGGGCGATCGTGACGACCTTCCTGCGGGTGTACCTCGCGGCCATGATGTTGAGACCTGCGCGGGTGGTGATCAGGACGTCGCTGCGGAGCCTGCGCAGCTCGCGGACGAGGACCTCGTCGCTCCAGGCGCTGAAGGACGCGTAGGCGCGCTCCTCGGGGTGGATCAGCGCGCTCTCCCGCGCGCCCAGCCGCTCGGCCCTCTTCGTGTACGGCCAGCGGACCCTGGCCCCCTCCCGCAGGTCCACCAGCGAACGGAGCCTGACCCGGGGGCCCAGCGGCAGGAAGGGGGTGTCGGTGTGCTGGAAGACGCTGACGACCTCGACCTCGTGCCGCTCGGACATGGCGGTGGCGAGGTCGAAGGTGGCGCGGATGGTGCCGCCCATGCCGTAGGCGTTGAGAATGAGAAAGGAGATCTTCATGGTTTCTCCTCTTCGATGCTGAGCGCGACGGCGAGGCTGTCGGTCTCGGTGTAGTACGGGCGGACCCTCACCTGCCCGACACGCTGGGCAGGAAAACGAACTTTGATCTTCTTATCTGTTATGTCGTCAAGACGGGTCGCCAGCGGCAGCCGGACCCCGGAGATCTCCGCGTACAGGTCCCAGAAGACCCGGCGCCGCACCTGCGCCTCGGCCATCGGCGCGATCTCGATCGCTCCCTCGAACCACCGTCCCTGGAAGGTCGCCGGCCCGCTCACCGGCTCCGGCCCCCGGCGGGCCACCGCCACCAGCCTGGCCTCCCCCCGGATCGGGTCGCCGTACGCGACGGCGCCCTCGACGGCGATCACCCCGTCGTCCGCGGTCACACGGATCACCTCGACGTACGGCTCGACCTCGCGGACCCGCAGGCCCAGCGTGCCAAGGGAGGTGCGGAACGCCCTGATCTCCCGGTTGCGGCGGATCTCGGCGTAGGACCAGAGCCCGTCGAGCGAGAACCCCGGGTCGTCGGTGGCGACGGGCTCGCCCCGGCATGAGGCCATCCAGATACCTGGGGCCAGCACCGTCAGGTCCGCCGTCCCGCACTCCTCACCGGTCTCCACATGCCGCAGGACGATCTCCGCGTCCGTCGGTGCCGACCATTCGATCCTCAGCGTGTCGTCATCGCCCACCCGGCTCGTGACGGCCCGCCCGCTCACGGACGGGACCACCCCGTGGCGCGCCTCGGTGCTCACCAAAATTCCCCCGGTCTTCGCTGCTCATCCCCATAGAGCAGGACACTTCCCGTTGTTTTATAACAAAAGCATTGATTTTTGCCCGTGAATCCTAACGACCCACACTCATGCTTTGAGGTGATTTAGCGAGGAATGGTTCCATCTAATCGAAAAAAGACGGGTAGGGGGCGCGCGGTCGCGACAGCCCCCTCCCCTCACCAGCCGATATCCGTCACACCGGGTTACCGGAAACCCTGAGGTGTCCGATGTCGGCCAAAGTTGATCACCTCGAACTCCGGTCCCCGCCGGACCACGATGTGCGCCTCCGAACCATCCGGGCCGGCCGGCCGGAAACCTCCCGGCGCGGTAGCGCATGTCCGCCCGCCTGCCGCCCCCGGCGTAGAGCCTGCTGATCGTCTCAGCGGGCTCCGGTCCGCCCAGTTCCAACATTTCGGTCTGTATGACCAAAAACGTGAAAACCATCTCCCGTCGTGAGGCGGATCAGGCCAGGCCGACGCGGTTCAGAGCCGGGGCTGATGCAACGAGAGGGTCATCGACTCCACGGCCATCTGCGGGCTGACGTTGGCCGCCAGCCGCCTCCGGCAGCGCATGATGGCGTCGATCCTGCGCAGGGTGTCCTCCGGGGTGGAGGCACGGGCCAGGTCTTCCAGATCGGCGCGGCGGTCCTCGCCGGCCAGTTCCAGGTGCGCGCCGAACTGCACGGCCAGCACGTCGCGGTAGAACGCCACCAGGTCGAGCAGCGCCGCATCGATGACGTCGCGCTTGGTGCGGGTCGCCCGGGACTTCTGCCGGTCCTCAAGGTCCTTGAGCGCCCCGGCGCCGCCGCGGATCAGCCCCCTGTTGAGCCCCTTTCCGGTGGAGCCCTCGCCGTAGACCTGGCGCAGTTCGGTGATCTCCGCCTCGTTCAGCACCGCCGTGACCGCGGCGGCCTCGTCCTCGGCGGTCTTCACCAGGCGTTCGGCGGCCATCACGCACTCACCGACGCCGGTGAGCGACCTGGGGATGGACAGCACCGCCTCGCGACGCGAGCGCGCCTCCTCGTCCAGGGCCAGCCTGCGGGCGCGGTCGATGTGCCCATGGGCGGCCCTGGCTGCGAACTCCGCCATCGCCGACGGCACGTTCTCGCGCGTGGCCAGCACGTGGGCGACCGCCGAGGTGGGCGGGGTGACGAGCGTGACGATCCGGCAACGGGACCTGATGGTGATCATCATGTCGTCCGGAGCAGGCGCGCAGAGCAGCCAGACGGTCTTCGGCGGCGGCTCCTCGATGGCCTTGAGCAGCGCGTTGGACGCCCCCTCGGTCGCCCGGTCGGCGTCCTCGAACAGCACGACCCGCCAGCGGCCCAGCGTCGGCGCCCCGGCCGCGCGCAGGATGAGCCTGCGGGTGTCCTTGATGCCGTACGAGAGTCCCTGCGGGCGGACGATCTCCAGGTCCGGGTGGGAGCCGACCGACACCTGATGGCACATGTCGCAGTGGCCGCACCCCTGCTCGTGGCAGAACAGCGCGGCGGCGAACGCCCGCGCGGCCTCCTCACGCCCGGACCCGGGCGGCCCGGTGAACAGCCACGCGTGGGTCATCCCGGCACCGCGCCCCCCGGCCAGCAGGTCGGCCCCGGCCGCCGCGGCCCGGCGGAGCGTTACCGCGGCCCGCTCCTGCCCCACAAGATCATCAAAGACTCCCACGGACCCAACCTACCGCCGGTGCCGGTCGCCGGGTCAGGAGCTCACGGAGAGGACTCCCCCGCGACCTCGGCTCCGCTCACGACTCGCGGAGGCATCGGGTCAGTCACGGATCGCCGGGATGGTCCCGGTGACGTCCTCCGACTCCTGTGGCACCGGGTCGGGCATGATCTCGCGGACCCGGTCGTAGATGAGCGAGGAGATCCGTTCCTGGGTCAGGGTCCCGTCGACGACCAGGTAACGATCCGGCTCCGCGGCGGCCAGTGTCCGGAACTCGCGGCGGACGCGCTCGTGGAACTCCAGCGGCTCCGACTCGATGCGGTCGGCGGCCCCGCCCAGCCGGGCCAGCCCCACCGACGGCGGAGTGTCGATGAGCACGGTGAGATCGGGAACGAGCCCACCGGTGGCCCAGCCGTTGATCCTCTTGACGTCCTCGATGTCCAGCGCCCGGCCCGCGCCCTGGTAGGCCAGCGACGAGTCGACGTACCGGTCGGAGATCACCATGGAACCCCGCTGGAGGGCCGGGTGGATGACCTTCTCCACATGCTCGGCCCGGTCGGCCGCGTACAGCAGGGCCTCCGACCTCGCGGACAGTCCCTGGTGCACCGCGTCGAGCAGGATCGCGCGCAGCCGCATGCCCACCTTGGTCGAGCCCGGCTCACGGGTCTGTACGACGTCGAACCCCTGGTCGCGCAGCCAGATCGCCAGCAGTCTGGACTGGGTGGTCTTGCCCGACCCCTCACCGCCCTCGAAGGCGATGAACATCCCGCGCGCCTGCTCGACACTCTCGGGGGTGAACCGCTCCCCGCGCGCCGCGGCGATCAGGTCGGCGACGATCGAGACGCCCCTGCGGTCGTCCATCTGCCGTAGCGCGACGGCCCCGACGGCCACCGCGAGCAACCCGCCGACCAGCAGCACCAGGTTGGAGCCGTCGAACTGGTAGACCGGCTCCTGCCCGACCCTGATCTCCCGCTCGCCGAACAGGCCCGCCAGGGTCGGCGCGACCGCGACCACCAGCAGCAGGGTCACCCGGGCGAGCGACTGCAGGAAGGAGAACGTGCGGCCCCGCAGGTTGTCGTCCACCTCCAGCCCGATCATCGTGTAGCCGATGATCCAGGCGATTCCCGCGCACGCGCCGAGCAGCACGGTCAGCAGGACGACGATCACCAGGTTGTGGACGAGCGCGATCGCGACGAGGACCACCCCGGCCACCACGATCGACAGGCCGAACAACCGCCGCCGCGACAGCTCCCTCAGCAGCCTCGGCCCGAAGAACATGCCGGACGCCATGCCGACGAAGACCGCCCCGAAGACCACGCCGTACGCCGCGTCACCGCCGCCCAGCGCGTCCACGTAGATCTTGGCCACCCCGATCACCGCGCCGCCGGCGGCGAACGCGCCCAGCATGCCGATGATCAGGCCGCGGATCAGCCGGTTGCCGCCGACGAACCGCCAGCCCTCGAAGATCTGCCGCAGCACCGACGGCGTGGAGGTCGCGGCCCGCGCGCCGGCCTTCGGGATGTCCTTGAGCGAGAGGATGATGAAGGCCGAGACCAGGTAGGCGAGCGCGTTGATGAACAGCGCCAGGTAGGTCTCCCGCTGGGCGAAGAACGGCACCAGGTTGCCCAGGGCGTCGTCGGCGACCGACAGCACCGCGAACAGCAGCGCGGCGATCGGCGCGGTCCCGTAGGTGACCAGGAGGTTGAGCTGGTTGGCCTCCTCCAGTCGCTCCTTGGGCACCAGGTTGGGCACCGTGGCGTCCTTGGCCGGAACCCAGAAGAGGTTGACGCACTCGACCAGGAAGGTAGCGATGATCACCCACTGGTAGTTGCCGATCAGCGGGATCGACAACACCAGTGCGAAGCGCAGGAAGTCGCAGAAGAACATCGTCATCCGCCGGTCGAACCGGTCGGCGAACGCGCCGGCGAGCGGGCCCAGCAGGATGGCGGGGAGCATCTTCGCCACGAAGACGCCTCCGATGGCCAGGCTCTGGACCTTGTAGCCGGACCCCACCGTGAGGTTGCCCGCCAGGGCGGTCAGTGCCAGCAGGTTGAGCCAGTCTCCGAGGCTGCACACCGACATCGCCGTCCACAGCTTGCGGAACGGGGTGTTGGCCAGCACGTGGGGGGGCTTACGTCGCGCGGTGCTCCGGCCAAGGGTGGTCATAGTGTCAGCGTATCCAGGTGCTCGCTGGGCTGGGGAAAACATGAGCCAGGCGGAAATGCCCGGCTGCCCGTCGCATGAGGGTAATGCCTCCACCCTGTGCCCCGCAGGTGCCACACCCGAAAAGAAGCGTCAGATGCTCGTGTTTCCAGTGATGCGTCTCCGCGCCCTGGCCGGCTCTCCCGATCGGTGCCGGGCTACCGGAGCCTCTCGTTGCTGACTTCCAGCAGGGTTATCTCGGGTGGGGCGCCCACCCGGACCGGCGGCCCCCAGAAACCCGCGCCCCGCGTCACGTAGACCTGGGTGCCGTCCACCTCGCCGAGACCGGAGACGACCGGCTGCTGCATCGGGATGATCAGGTTGAAGGGGACCATCTGCCCTCCGTGCGTGTGGCCGGACAGCTGGAGGTCCACCCCGTAGGTGGCCGCCTGGACCGCCTGGACCGGCTGGTGGGCGAGCAGGACCGTGGACCGGGAGCGGTCACGGCCACCCAGCGCCCGCTCGAAGTCCGGGCCGTCACCCGATGCGACACCGCCGACGTCGTTGACCCCGGCGAGATCGAGCACGGCTCCCCCGTGGGCGATCTCCACACGCTCGTTGCCCAGCGGGCGGATGCCGAGCTCGCGGAGCTCCTCGATCCACTCCTGCGGGCCGTTGGCGGTGTAGTACTCGTGGTTACCGGTGACGAAGTAGGCGCCATAGCGGGATTCGAGGTCCTTCAGCGGCCTGGCCAGCGGGCCGAGCTCGGCCACCGTGCCGTCGACCAGGTCGCCGACGACGGCGACCACGTCGGCCTCCAGTGAGTTGATCATGCGGACGATGCGCCGGGTGTGCTCCGTACCGGTGAGCGGGCCCAGGTGGATGTCGCTGACGACCGCGAACCGCAGGCCGTTCAGGCGTGGATCCAGCCTGGGCAGCACCACCCCGGCCGACTCGATGACCGGGTCCCCGAGGGCGGTCCTGATCCCGAACCCGATCGTGCCGAGCGCCCCCGCCCCGGCGGCGACCGCCGCCGTACGGGCGATGAACAGCCTCCTGCTCAGCCCGCCTGCCGTGTCCTTCGCCCCTCCGCCGCGCGGCGTGCCTCCAGGACCCGGTACGACGACCACCCCACCGATCGGGGACTCCCCACGGTCCGTCTGGGCCGTGGAGACGGGCCGGAGGGAGTGCTCGGGGTGAACGGCGGCCACGGACGCCGGTGTGCCGGCGGTTTCGGATCGAACGGCGAGCTCCGGCTGCGCGGCTCGTTTCGCACGGCGGGCGACCACCCCCGGCGGCACCAGGTGCCGCTCGGCCCGATGCTCCATCCCGCGCACCACCAGCAGGGCCACGGCCCTGGGGATCTCCAGGACCACCAGGAACACGACGAGGTAGAACATCGTCGCGATCCAGAAGAATCCCGGCCACGCCAGGAAGTGTCCCCACTCACTGCGGGAGACGATCAGCGTCACGGGGGCGAGCACCGCCAGGCCGACGAGGATCCAGGTCAGCACCCGGCGGGTCCGCCCCGGCCGGGTGGTCGAACGGACCAGGCGACGCCACAGGTAGTAGTGGACCACCGTGATCGCACAGATGACCAGCGACACGAAGCCCACGATCGTCACTTGCCTTCCCTCTCGCGCCCACCGGCCGTCCCGGCGCGTTCCGAAGAACGCCCGAAACGGCGAATGCGTTCCCAGCGGGTGCGGAAACCCCGCGGGCCAGGGCCCCGTACGAGGGGTCCTGGCCCGGCGGCGTCAGGCCTTGGCCTTGGCCCGGGTGGTGCGGGGACGCTTGGGCGCCGGGCCTCGGGCGCGACGGTCGGCGAGAAGCTCGGCGGCGCGTTCGGTGGTGATCTGCTCGACCTCGTCCCCCTTGCGCAGCGAGGCGTTGGTCTCCCCGTCGGTGACGTAGGGCCCGAACCGCCCCTCCTTCACCACGATCGGCTTCTTGGAGACCGAGTCCTCACCCAGCTCGCGCAGCGGCGGCGCGGCCGCGGCCCGCCTGCCCCTGGTCTTGGGCTGGGCGAACAACTCCTTGGCCCGATCGAGGGTGACCGTGAACAGTTCCTCCTCCGACCCCAGGGAGCGAGAGTCGGTGCCCTTCTTGATGTACGGCCCGAACTTGCCGTTCTGCGCCGTGACCTCCTGGTCGTCGATCACCCCGAGCACCCTCGGCAGCGAGAGCAGAAGCAGGGCGTCCTCAAGGGTGACGGTGTCCAGGGACATCGACTTGAGCAGCGACCCGGTGCGCGGCTTGGGGGCGTCGGCCTTCTTGGTCTTCTTCTTGCCCTCGGCCGGAGGCGTCTCCACCGGCAGGATCTCGGTGACGTACGGACCGAAGCGGCCGTCCTTGGCCACGATCACGTGCCCGGTCACCGGGTCCTTGCCCAGTTCCCGGTCACCCGTCGGGCGGGAGAACAGCTCCTCGGCCATCGAAGCGGTGAGCTCGTCGGGGGCCAGGTCCTCCGGCACGTTCACCCGGACACCCTCCCGGTCCAGGTACGGACCGTAGCGGCCCACCCGGATCATGATGTCGGTGCCCCTGATCGAGAACGAGCTGATCTCCTTGGCGTCGATCTCGCCGAGGTCGGTGACCATTTCCTTCAGACCCTCGCCGCCGTCCACACCGAAGTAGAACCGGCGCAGCTCGGGCACCCGCTCCGCCCGGTCGTTGGCGATGTCGTCGAGGACCTTCTCCATGTCGGCGGTGAAGTCGTAGTCGACGAGGTGGCCGAAGTGCTGCTCCAGCAGGTTGACCACCGCGAACGCCAGGAAGGACGGCACCAGGGCGGTGCCCTTCTTGAAGACGTAGCCGCGGTCCAGAATCGTTCCGATGATCGACGCGTACGTCGAGGGACGGCCGATCTCCCGGTCTTCCAGCTCCTTGATCAGCGACGCCTCCGTGTACCGGGCCGGCGGCTTGGTGGCGTGCGACAGCACGTTCAGCGCGGACGCGGTGAGCGGGTCGTTCTCGCTCAGGTTCGGCAGGCGCTTCTCGGAGTCGTCGCGGTCGGTGGACGGGTCGTCCGCGCCCTCGACATAGGCCTTCAGGAAACCGTGGAAGGTGATGGTCCGCCCGGAGGCACTGAACTCGACCTGCTCCCCCGAACTGGACGTGCCGTCCACCTTGACGGTGACCGACTCGCCGACCGCGTCCTTCATCTGGGAGGCCACGGTCCGCTGCCAGATCAGCTCGTACAGGCGGAACATGTCACCGCTCAGCCCGGTCTCGCCCGGCGTGCGGAACTCCTCACCCGAGGGACGGATCGCCTCGTGCGCCTCCTGCGCGTTCTTCACCTTGCTGGCGTAGACGCGCGGCTTGTCGGGCACATAGGCCGAGCCGTAAAGCTTGATGGCCTGGCTGCGGGCGGCGGCGACAGCGGTCTCCGACAGCGTGATGCTGTCGGTCCGCATGTAGGTGATGAAGCCGTTCTCGTAGAGGCGCTGGGCGACCTGCATGGTCGACTTCGCGGAGAAGCCCAGCTTGCGGCTGGCCTCCTGCTGCAGCGTGGTCGTCCTGAACGGCGCGTACGGCTTGCGGGTGTACGGCTTGCGCTCGACCGACCTGACCTTGTACGGCACACCGGCCAGGCGCCCGGCCAGGGCCTGGGCGGCCTGCTCGTCCAGGTGAAGCACATCGGCGCTCTTGAGGGTGCCGTTGCTCGCGAAGTCCCGGCCCTGGGCGACGCGCTTTCCGTCCACGCCGGTCAGCATGGCGGTGAACTCGTGCGGAACCTCGTCACCACCGGTGTCGAGCAGCGCCTGCAGGTCCCAGTAACTCGCGCTGGTGAACGCCAGGCGCTCGCGCTCGCGCTCCACGACCAGCCGGGTCGCCACGGACTGCACGCGCCCGGCCGAAAGCCGGGGCTTGACCTTCTTCCACAGGACCGGGCTGACCTCGTAGCCGTAGAGACGGTCGAGAATGCGCCGAGTCTCCTGGGCGTCGACCAGCCGCAGGTTCAGGGCGCGGGGATTGGCCACCGCCTCCTGGATCGCCCGCGGGGTGATCTCGTGGAACACCATGCGGTGCACCGGGACCTTGGGATTGAGCACCTCGCGGAGGTGCCAGGCGATCGCCTCGCCCTCGCGATCCTCGTCAGTGGCGAGATAGAGCTCATCGGCGTCCTTGAGCAGCTGCTTGAGCTTGCTCACCTGCGCCTTCTTGTCGTGGTTGACGACGTAGAGCGGCTCAAACTCGTGATCCACATTGACGCCGAGGCGTGCCCAGGACTCTCCCTTGTACTTCTCAGGGATGTCGTCGGCCTTCTCAGGGAGATCACGAATATGCCCGATGCTGGACTCCACGACGTAGCCGCGGCCGAGGTACCCGGCGATGGTCTTCGCCTTGGAAGGCGACTCGACGATCACCAGGCGGTTTCCGCCGGCGTTGCCGTTCTTGGCTGGCACGCTGCTTCCTACCTCGCTGTTCGCATTCGTTCCCCGTTTACTTCCCCTCGGGTTACCCGATCTGAGTCGGGAACACTCCCAAGGAAAGCCGCAAGGACGCAGAATAAAGCCCTATGAGTGTCGACGTCCCTCGGCTCACCCTCGGAGACTAATCGCTGTGCTGGACTACTCCTACTTGGTTCTCCACCTCCCGCGTGGCACCTCACGGGACGCAGCCCGCCGGATACTGACCGAACATGCAGAATACGGCGACTGGGAGCTCGACCGCCTGCGACTGTATCCCGATGGCCGCCGAGACGTCCGGCTGCGCCGGAAGATCATACGTGTGACCAGGACGATGTGATTCCAGACATGGCTTTGCCCGCCCCGGGCCGCGCCCCCGGAACGGGCAAAGCTTCCGTGCCTCGCCACGCGAGCGAGCACCGCACCACGCAGGCGCGGTCATCCTGTCTCGCCGCCGTCGAGGCGTCTGCGCGCCTTCCTCAGTGGCTCTGAGGAAGGCATGCCTAATGGGTGACTAATGCCTTACTTTTTACCGAAACGGATGCGGCGGGTGGTGCCGAAGACGGTCGCGGAGGCCGCGGCCAACGCGCCGATCAGCAGGGTGACCAGGGAACCGACGTTCATTCCGGTCACGCCGACGGGCTGAGCGGCACTCATCAGACCCAGGTCACGGATCGGCAGGTCACCGGCCGGGGTGGAGGACGTCAGGCCCGTGACGGGAGCCAGCGGCGAGCTACTGTCGGCCGCCGCGGCCCGCTTGCTCACCGGGGTGGCGGGCATGACGGGGAGCTCGGGCAGACCGGCGGCGGCCGGAAGCCGGGACTGGCCCGCCTCCTGGGCACCGCGGGCGTCGGACAGCGACGCCTGACCGGCCTCGCCGCCGATCCCCGGAACGGCGGGGAGGACGGACAGCAGGCTACTGGTCCTGTGCCTGCTGGGCTTGCCGTCCCAGTCGCCTCGGCCGCCGTTGTGGCCGCCCTTGGCGCCCCGGTGACCACCCTCGTGGCCACCCCAGTGACCGCCGTTGTGGCCGCCCCACTGGCCACCGCCCGGCCCTCCGGCACGGGAGCCGCCGAGGCAGCCCGCGGCGGCGTCGCCCAGGACGGCGACCGCGTTGCCGCAGATGTTGATCGGCGCGGTGATCGGCGCGACCACCTGGTTGCCGCCCAGGACGCTGCCCTGCCCGGAGGTGCGGTTGCCACCGGCCCCCGCACCCGCGCCGCCGGAGACCGAGGCGCCGCCCCTGCACCCGGCCGCGGCCCGGCCGAGCACGCCCACCGCGTTGCCGCAGACGTTGATCGGCACGGTGATCGGCGCCACCACCTGGTTACCGCCGCCGATGCTGTGATCACCGTTCGTACGGTTGCCACCGGCACCGCCGCCACCGGGACCACCGGTCCCGACGGACGCACCACCCTGGCAGCCGGCGAAGGCTCCACCCAGCACGGCCACCGCGTTGCCGCAGACGTTGATCGGCGCGGTGATCGGCGCCACCACCTGGTTGCCGCCCAGGACGCTGCCCCGCCCGGAGGTGCGGTTGCCGCCCGCACCGCCGCCGCCCTGGCCCGTCCCCGCGGACGAACCGCCCGGGCAGCCCGCCTGGCCGCTGCCGACGGCGCTGCCGCAGACGTTGGCGGGCGCGGTGATCGGCGCGACCACCTGATTGCCGCTACCGGCTCCGAAGCGCCCGTCGGTGTCGTTTCCTGGCCGGCCGTAGCCCGAGCCGGGGCCGCCGGGACGCGGGCCGCGCTCCCAGCCGCCGCCGTGGCCGCCGTGGTCTCCATGCCCCTCGTGACCGCCGTAACCCGGCTTACCCGGCCAGTCGGGCTTGCCAGGGCCGCCGTGCTCTCCGGGGCCACCCGGCCGTCCCGGACCACCGGGGTGCCCGGGACCACCAGGCTGTCCGGGCCCGCCAGGCTGTCCGGGACCACCGGGGTGCCCAGGACCACCGGGGTGCCCAGGACCGCCAGGGTGCCCGGGTCCACCGGGCTGCCCCGGCCTGCCGGGCCTGCCGCCGACGACCTCGGCACCGCCCTCGCAGCCGGAGAACGCCTCGCCGACGACGGCGACCGAGTTGCCGCAGATGTTGATCGGCGCGGTGATCGGCGCCACCACCTGGTTGCCACCCAGGACGCTGCCCCGCCCGGAGGTGCGGTTGCCACCGGCACCGCCGCCGCCACCGCCCTGATTGCTCACCGAGGCACCACCCCGGCAACCGGCGGTTGCCCCACCGAAGATCGCGAAAGAGTTGCCGCAGGCGTTGATCGGCGCAGTGATCGGCGCGACCACCTGGTTGCCGCCGCCGATGCTGTGATCACCGTTCGTGCGGTTGCCACCGGCACCGCCGCCGTTCCCGCCCTGGTTCCGCACCGAGGCACCGCCTCGGCAGCCCGCCTCGGAACGGCCGATCACCGACACCGCGTTGCCGCAGGCGTTGACGGGCGCGGTGATCGGCGCCACCACCTGGTTGCCACCCAGGACGCTGCCCCGCCCGGAGGTCTCGTTGCCCCCCGCGCCGCCGCCACCGCCGTTCTCGACGGACGCGCTGCCCTCGGAGGAGGCGGCCGACTGTCCGGCCACAGCGACGGCATTTCCGCTGATGTCGATCGGCAGGGTGATCGGAAGGTTGACCTGGTTGCCTCCGGCGATCGAGTGGTCACCGTCGGTGTCGGCGAAGGCCGTACCGCCGCCCATGGCCATGACACCCAGTGCGAGCAGTGCCGCAGGGGCCGTGCCCCTAACCCACGTACGCATGATTGAAGCTCCTAGCAGTCTCGGGGGGACCTTGAACCCTCGTGAGGGCATGCGAGAGCCATGCGAGGACCGGACAGGTCCGCACAGCGGAGGCCCAGGCGGGCCGTCATGAGGAGTTGGGAACTGGCTGGCTCGTCGGCCTGCTCGTCGCTCACCGGTGGAGCGGCTCTCCTGGGGACGGAGGATCGAGACAGGCTCCGCGACCGGCGGATCACTCGAAAGGAGATCAGGCCGGTCTACAAGACGATGTCAGTCAGGAGAGAAGGAAGGGTCGTCCGCCGCTGTGCGGACGACCGGGGGGAGCACGAACGCCAGCGGAACACGCTGTGTCGCCAGTCGCGGGTCGTAGGCGAACCACGCGACATCCCCCGGACCCGAGCCGAAGAGGCCGGATCCACCACCGCTCTGGGGCACGAATCCATTGCTGCCAGAACCGTGGTCGACGGTGGCGGGTGCCGGGACCCCCGGCTTGGACTGGCTGGTGAGCCCGTCCACACCTCGCCCCGCCATGGCTTCGGCGTTGTCCGTCGCCGACGGTTTGCCGCTGCCCGTGGGGAAGTCATCGACCTTTGAAGCCGATCCGGAAGCGGCAGCGTCAAGGGTCTGGGAACGGGCCACTCCTGTCGCCGCGGTGGCGTCCGCGACCGCGGGAGTGGCACTGAGAAAGCCGAAGACGATCGCGAGCAGCCATGCGGCGGCCAGGAGGCCGCCGATGGCGAGGGCTTGCCTGATGCCCCACCGGGTGCCGGCCGCGAACCGCGCCATCCGGTCAGCCCGGTCGGGGATCGTGTCGTCGACGGAGAAGGCCACGGGCACGCGTCGAGCAGCGGGCGAGGACGCCCTCCACTGCTCGTGCGGCACGTGCACCACATGGCCTCCCAAAGCTCCTGGACAGGCCCGCTTGGACACGAGCCACCCTTCAACGGAGAGTCACGTTAGCACTACATGGAGTCAACGCAACGGATTTCCCGAGAACGGATCAGCAGCCGTCCAGGAATCGGTCAAGAACCCGAACCCCGAACCGCAACGAATCCACCGGCACCCTCTCGTCCACCCCATGGAACATCCCGGAAAAGTCCAGGTCGGCGGGGAGCTTCAGCGGCGCGAACCCGAACCCCCGGATTCCCATCCGGCTGAACGCCTTCAGGTCCGTACCCCCCGACAGCGTGTACGGCACGGCCAGCGCGCCCGGGTCCTCGGCGAGGAGGGCGTCGGCCATCGCGCGCACCAGCGGCCCGTCGAAACCGGTCTCGATGGCGATGTCGTGGTAGATGAACTCCCTGGTCACATTGGGGCCGAGCAGTTCGTCGACGGTCTGGAAGAACTCGTCCTCATATCCCGGCAGGAAGCGGCCGTCCACGTGCGCGGTAGCGGCCTGGGGGATCACATTGGCCTTGTAGCCGGCCTCCAGCATCGTGGGGTTGGTGGTGTTGCGCAGCGTGGCGCCGATCATCCGCGCCAGCGGCCCCAGCTTGGCGACGGTCTTCTCCGCGTCGTCCAGGTCAAGCTCCAGCTCCAGCGCCCTGGAGGTCTCCTCCAGGAACGTCCTCACCGTCTGTGTCATCCGTACCGGCCACTCGTACCGGCCGATGCGGCCCACCGCCTCGGCCAGCTCGGTGACCGCGTTCTCCGCGTTGAGCATCGAGCCGTGCCCGGCCCGGCCGGTGGCGGTCAGGCGCATCCAGGCGATGCCCTTCTCCGCCGCCTCGATCAGATAGAGCCTGCGCGCCTCGTCGATGGAGACGCTGAACCCACCCACCTCACCGATCGCCTCGGAGCACCCGTCGAACAGGTCCTTGTGCTCTGAGACCAGCCACTGCGCGCCGTAGTGGCCCCCGGCCTCCTCGTCGGCGGTGAAGGCCAGCACCACGTCCCTCGGCGGGCGACGCCCCTCGCTGAGCCGCTGTCGTACGACCGCGAGGATCATCGCGTCCATGTCCTTCATGTCGACCGCGCCGCGCCCCCAGACGCAGCCGTCCGCGATCTCACCGCTGAGCGGGTGGTGGGCCCAGTCGGCGGCGTTGAAGGGCACGACGTCCAGATGTCCGTGCAGCAGCAGCGCGTCCCGCGAGGAGTCCTCCCCCGCGATGCGAGCGATCACGTTGGCCCGCCCCCTGTCCGACTCCAGGATCTGCGGCTCCAGCCCGACCTCGGCCAGTTTCTCGGCCACGTACTCGGCGGCGGCCCGCTCCCCGGGCCCCGAATTGTCACCCGCGTTGGTCGAGTCGATCCTGATCAGGTCGCGGCACAGCCCGACGACCTCATCCTCACCGTTGAGCGTGGCCATGTGGACTCCTTGAGTTCGGTACGGCTTCCACCCCCATCCTCCCGCCGTACCCTCCTTCCCGGCACCCCGTCCGCACCCGCCCTCCTACCGATATGACGCAAGCTCAAGAGTTTGCTAACCTAAGTCCGCCGACGCGGGATGACGGTCCCGCGTGCAGGCACCACGTCCGGGTGGCGGAATAGGCAGACGCGCTAGCTTGAGGTGCTAGTGCCCTTTGCGGGGCATGGGGGTTCAAGTCCCCCCTCGGACACCAGATGGGTCCCGAAACTGTGCAGGTCACAGGTTCGGGACTTTGTCATTTCAGTCTCGATTCTGCTTGTGATACCGCCGCTGATACTGATCATGGTTTTAGACCCCTGAAACCAGGGTCGCGAACGTGTCTGCGGCATCCCGCTGATTGCCAGGAAGCACGTGGGCGTAGACCCCGAGGGTCACGACCGCGCCCGTGTGGCCGAGCCGCTCAGACACGACCTTGATCGGTACACCCTTGGCGAGCAGAAGCGTGGCATGAGCAGACTGAAGAGTTCGAGGCGGCTCTCGGCAAGGTCGCGCAGTAGCGGCTTCGGCTGGCGCCCCTGCCCTTTCGTGGTGAGGGGGTGTCGTCGTACCTGGCACACCAACAGAACGACGTTCACTGGCCAACCCGCGGCCCCTTTCAACCGTCCTCACCTACCCGTCCGCCACAGCACAGGAGCGCTCGCATGAGAATCGCCGGCTCGATCGTCGTCGCTGCAGTCGTTGCCGCTCTCGCCGGGTGCGGGGCGGGTGCGGACACTGCGGCACCTGTCGTGACCGTCACCGCGCCAGCACCTGTGGAGAAGAGCCCTAAGCCGATCGAGCAGGACGACAAGGAGCCCGATCCCACTCCGGCCGAGGAGAAGGAAGAGGCGGCGGAGAAGAAGGTCCTGCCGGACGTTGTCGGGATGAACCTGCAGGAGGGGCAGGACACCATGCAGGCTGCGGGGTTCTACATTCTGAACGACAAGGACGCCACCGGGCAGAACCGCTTCCAGGTGTACGACCGCAACTGGGTGGTGACCAAGCAGACGCCGGCCGCCGGACGGAAGGTGACGGTCGACACGCTGATCACCTTGTATGCGAAGAAGATCGGCGAGTAAGACGAGTAGTGCGCGGCGCCCCGCCCTTCGGGGGGCATCATCGTGTCCGGACCCCTCACAGGGGGCGATGAGGACTCGGCAGCAGGGACCCGGACATGACGGAGTACCTGTCGTTATGACCACCCCTCACAGAGGTGACGAGGACTACGGCCCGGGGCTGAGCCCCTACCCGCCTAACAACCGTTGCGACCCCTTGAAGGGGCAATGAGGACCCGTTGTGGCGTGCCCGGCTCGTTCACATGGCGTCGTTGCGACCCCTCTTAGGGGCGATGAGGACCAGCGGCAAGCGGCGGCTTCTGCTACCAGCAGCCGGACACCACCACCGACTACAAGTGCACAGGCCCATTCGACCTCAGCAGCAGCCTGGGACTGTGGGTCCACAGCTTCAACGGCCTGGACCCCAAGGGCACGATCACCGTCAAGCACACCCTGCACGGAGGCACCTATCCCGCGGGCGGCGGAGCTCAAGACCGCGTCACGGTGAATTACCAGTACCAGCCCTGAACCCAACAACGCCCCGCCTGCCCTCCGCGAGGAGGACGAGCGGGGCGCTCACGTGTTCAGGCCAGGCGAAATAACCTCGACAAACGCACCATCCGGCCGAAATATGGAGAACCGGTATCTCCTCAAGCCCGGTAGCCGGTGCTCATCTGAAGGTGTTCTCCTTCCCGAATGTGAGGAGTCACCCACAATGAAGATCCGCCGATTACATTCCGCTGTACTCGCCGTGGCGCTGAGCGCCAGTGTCCTGGCCAGTACCGCGCCCGCCTTCGCCGCCACCCAGACCAGCGCGGCCGTGGCCGCCGGGGGCTGGCCGACACCGGACTGGTACCTGCAGGGCCCCTACCAGACCCTGGCCGCCTGCGACCTCGCCTACGAGGACGCTGCGCAGAACGGTCAATACACCGGGCTCGTCTACTGTCACTGGTTCCGCGGGGGTGGCCCTTATCTGGCGGGCTTCTACTACGAGGTATACATCCCCTGAGCTTCAACAGGTGTGATGGGCGAGCCCCAGCCACCAGTGCGGCGAGGCACGCCGCACACTCAGGCCTTGGCGGCCTTCTGCAGGCGCATCCACGCCGCGTTCCGGTTCAACGTCTCCGGGGCGACCAGGCGTGCTTCTCATACCTCTGCCAACCGCTGCCGTTGTTTGTCCGTGATCTCAGCCTCGCCGGCCACGATCGCCGTTGACGGCGAGAGCGCGTCCGTCATCTCCTGTACTGCGGCGTCCGCCTCCCCGTAGGCGCGCTGCGCTTCGATCGGGTCGTCAGGGATCTCATAGTCAGCCGTCGGCGCTCTCCCCCGGGGTGTTGCGACGACCACTAGAAGGGAAGGGAGACCGGGCAGGGCGCTTCTCGTTCGGTCAGGTGCGGGCCGCTTTCAGCAGGGCCGTCTTGGCGGCGTGCCGGTCACGCACCGTCGCCCACCACGAATGCCGGTTCATCTTCATCGTCTCCAGCGCGGTCAGCCGAGCCTCGCGTACCTCGGCCAACTGGGCGGCCTGCTCCTCCGTCATGGCCCGCTCCAAGACCTCCTGCGAGGACGGCAGTGCGTCCGTCACCTCCTGGACGCGCGCCTCGGCCTCGTCGTATTGGCAGTTGGTACTCTCGGCCGGATTCGAACCGGCGCCCGCCGCCCGCCGAAGCGGGCGTGTGTCCTCGGCCGCTAGACAACGAGAGCACCGCAGCCCCAGGGCCCCGCCGTCCGGCGGGAACTCCCCAGGGCCACTTCCAGACGTCACCGCAGTGCGCCGGCTACGTGCAGGAGGACGGAGTCGAACCGCCACAGCCGAAGCGTCCGGGTTACAACCGAGTGAGCTCACCACGTGCTCAGCCCCTGCATGTTGAGGTGAGACTACCGAGCACCCTCGACAGCTTCACCTCGTTTTCGCCGCCTACCGCTGCGACATCGGCAGATCCGGGCGCGGCTCATGCTCCGCCCGATACCCCGCCACCGCCGCGATCGCCGTCGGGATCAGCGGCGCCACCAACACCTGCACCCAGCCCGGCAGGAAATCGATCAGCGACAGGTCACCCTTGACCAGCTCCAGGATCAGCAGCAGCTCACTGTCCAGCAGCGAGGCGGCGGGGCGGGCGCGCAGGATCGCGTAATGTGCGGCGAGCTGTTCGGCGGCCATGGGCAGCGTCACCGCGGAGCTGAGCGCGTGCGCGCCGGAGTCGCTGAGTTCGGGGCTCGTCCACCAGGATTTCTCGCCGTCGGTGTAGGCCGGCAACCCGCGGAAGACGGAGTGCCGGAGCGGAGTTCGTGCACGTCGGCTGAGATGCCATGCCCAGGCAGGCCTGGGCGGCGATGGCGACCCGGCCGTCGTCCAGCGTGGCCAGGAACCTCGAACGTCCTCGGTAACTCCTCAGGGGGCGGAGGGCTCAGCGGGGGCGCCGGGTCCGGGACAGCAGGGCCTCGGTCGCGCGTCTGGCCTCGGGGGAGGTGAACAGCCGCGCGGACAGGTCGACCATCTCCTGGCCGAACTCGTCCATCCGGGCGCGCATCGGGGCGGTGAGCAGCGCCTTGGCCTCGCGCAGGCCCTGTGGGCTGCCCAGCAGCAGGTCCTCCAGGTACGCGTCGACCGCGACGTCCAGCTCGGCCTCGGGCACGGCGCGGGTCAGCAGCCCGGCCCGCTCGGCCTCGGCTCCGCCGAAGACCCGGCCGGTCAGCAGGTAGTCTGCGGCGGCCCGGTCGCCGAGCCGGGGCAGCACGGTGAGACTGACCGCGGCGGCGGCCAGCCCAAGGCGAACCTCGGTGAGGGCGTAGCTGCTCTCCAGCGACCCGACGGCGACGTCGGCGGCGGCGACCAGGCCCAGGCCGCCGGCCCGGACCGTGCCGTGTACCCGCGCCACCACCGGCTTGGGCATGGTCACGACGAGACGCTGCACCTCGACGACACCCTCGACGATCGGGGTCATCGCGCCGGAGCGCACCGCCGCGAGGTCGGCGCCGGAGCAGAACGAGGGGCCGTTGGCGCGCAGCACGACGACCCGGACGGCGTCGTCGGCCGCGGCCCGCCGCAGCAGTGCGGTCAGCTGGTCCAGCAGCGGGCGGGACAGCGCGTTGCGGTTGGCGACCGAGTCCAGGGTCAGCACCGCGACACCGCGCTCGCGGTCCGCGTCGTACCCGACCAGCGCGGGTCCGGCGCCGGTCCCGCCCGTCCCGGGGGCGCTCATCGGGGCGCCCTGGGCAGGCCCAGGCCCACGGTGGCGATCAGCTCGCGCTGGATCTCGCTGACGCCGCCGCCGACCGGCAGCTTCAGCTCGGTCTTGAACGCGTGGTCGGTGTCGCGCAGCACGGCGGCGGTCAGCTCGTCGGCGGGGTCGCCGTACCGCTGCACCAGCTGTGCGATCCGGGCGCCGGCCTCGACCAGCCGCTCAGAGTTGTACAGCTTGTTCACCGAGGCGTCGGCGGCGCCCAGCGTGCCGGTGCCGGTGTCGGCGACGATCCGCCAGTTGAGCAGCTCGTTCGCGGTGACGATCGCGTCGAGCTCGGCGAGCGCCCGGCGTACCTCGGGCAGGTCGGCCATCCGGCGCCTCCCGCCCGGCCCGCCCAGCGGCGTCTCGGCGGCCCAGTGCCGGAGCCGGTCCAGGTGTGCCTGGATCTTGCCGGCCGGGCCGACGATGAACCGCTCGGAGTTGAGCTGGCTGACCACCACCGACCAGCCCTTGTTCTCCCGGCCGATCAGCCGGTCCGCGGGTACCCGGACGTCGTCGAAGTAGACGGCGTTGACCTGGTGCGAGCGGTTCAGCGTGCGGATGGGCGTCCAGCTGACGCCGGGCAGGGCGGTGTCGAGCAGCAGGATCGAGATGCCCCGGGTGCGCGGCTCCTCGGGGTCGGTGCGGCAGGCCAGCCACAGGTAGTCGGCGGTGTGCGCGCCGGAGATGAACATCTTCTGGCCGTTGACGACGTAGGAGTCGCCGTCACGCCGGGCGGAGGTGGTCAGCGAGGCCAGATCGGTGCCGGAGCCGGGCTCGCTGTAGCCGATGGAGACCTGCAGGTCGCCGGCGAGGATGCGCGGCAGGAACTCCCGCTGCTGCTCCGGAGTGCCGAACTCCTGGAGTGCCGGGCCGACCGAGTAGACGGTGACCAGCGGGTAGGGGACCTCGTACCGGAAGGCGGTGCTGACCACGATCTGGTCGGCCATCGGGCCGAGGCCCCGGCCGCCGTGCTCCTCCGGCCAGCCCAGGCCGAGCCAGCCGTCGCGGCCCAGCCGCCGGGACACCGCCCGGTAGGCGGGGCCGAACTCGTCCTCGTGCAGCTGGGCGCGCTCCTGCTCGGTCACCACGCCGGCGAAGTAGGCGTCCGCCTCCCGCTGGAGCTCGCGCTCCTCGGGGGTCAGGTCGATGTACACGCTGGTGTCCTCTCTCAGCTGACCCGGACGGAGCCGGCCGCCGCGTCCAGGCAGGCCTCGGTGCCGCCCAGGAACTGGCCGAGGGCGAGCCCGCCGGTGACGTACCGGTGCAGCGGGTGGTCGATGTCGAGGCCGGTGCCGCCGTGCAGGTGCTGGCAGGTGAGCAGCGCCGGGACGGCGTCGTGGCAGACCAGGTAGCAGGCGGACGACAGGCTGCGCCGGGCCTCGGCGGTGCGGCCGGCCGCCAGCTGCCAGGCGGCGGCCAGGTAGGTGTTCTCCAGGATGCGCTGCGCCGTGAAGACGTCGCCCATCTGCATGGTGACCGCCTGGAACTGGGCCAGCGCGCGGCCGAACTGCTTCCTGGCCTTCACGTGCTCGGCGGTCAGCTCCATGGCGCGCTCCAGCAGGCCGGAGGCGGTGGCGGCCACACCCAGCAGCGCGGACAGCTCCAGGTGTCCGGCGGCCTCGGCGGCCAGGGCCGGCCCGCCCAGCAGCGCGTGTCCGGGCACCGCCACCGCGTCCAGGGCGATCCGGGCGGTGGGCACGTGGTCGGTGACCGGGTGCGCCGCGACGGCCAGCCCCGGGGCGGCGGCGTCCACCACGAAGACCCCGACGGTGCCGTCCTCCGGTCCGCTGGTGATCCGCGCCGGGACCAGGATCGCCTCGGCCTGCGCGCCGAACGGGACGTAGGTCCGCACCCCGGTCAGCCGGTGGCCGCCGTCGTACGGCTCGGCCGTCACGTCCGTGTCCAGGGCCCGGCCGCCGCCGGGCCCGCGGACCGCGCCGGTCACCAGGGCGCCGCCCTTGGCCACGCTCCCCAGCAGGTCCCGGTGCCCGGTGCCGCCGTACCTGGCCAGGGTGTGCAGGCCGTAGGCCAGCACGGGCAGCGCCGGAACCATGCCGCCGTACCGGGCCGCCTGCCGCAGCACGGCGGCCAGCACCACGGCGTCGGCGTCGGTGCCGCCCAGGTCCTCGGGGAGGAACGCCTCCAGGACGCCGGCCCCGGCCAGGCTGTGCCACGCCTCCTCGGAGTACCCGGCGGCCTCGAACTCGGCCGAGGCGATCCGCTCGTCCGGCAGCCCGCGGGCGAGCAGACCGCCCGTCAGCCCGCTGAGGGTCTCCGCCGTCTCGTCCAGTCGGAAGTCCACGTCGATTCCTCCTAGGCCTCGTCGCCGATCCGCACCGGGAAGCGGACGTAGCCGATGTCGCCGGCGGAGGTGAACAGGCCGCGCTCCCTGGCGTGCGGGGAGTCCGCCAGCTCCAGCGGCGACAGCACCCGCATCACCGGGACGTCGGCGGCCTCCAGCGTCTCGATCAGGGACTTGGCGTCCCGGCCGCGCACCGCCGCGGCGATCCTGGCGTTGATCTCGCGGGTGTCGCCGTGTTGTCGGAGGAGGTCACGCCGGGCTTCTGGCCGGAATCGATCAGGTCCTGCTCACGCCGGTTGCAGATCGTCTGGCCGGCTGATCTGTGGATCGAATGCGACCCCTCGCACGGTACGACCGGCCTTCAACAGGTCCAGGACCTTCCGGCGGAACTCAGCGGGATATCTCCTTGACATGCCGACCTCTGCTGAAAGGGGCAGAGGCGCGGCAGTCAACCAGAGCGACTCCACGGAACCGGGGGCACATCAAAGCCCGGGACGATTCAGCTCTCCGCCAGAACGATCACGCTGTCGTCCTGGGCGAGCGTCAGAGGGTCGGATTTGGGCGGGTTAAGAAGCACCCCATAGGAAGGCGCCTCCTCACCATGACGCTTGAGACGGTAGCCGATTGCGGTTTCGCCGCGACGCCGTGCGGCCTCGACAACCGTAGCGAAGTTCGCCTCTTTCCCCGGAATGAGATAATCAGAGGATGGCTTGAGATAAATCTCAGATCCGTCCGGCTCGAAAAGATGGGTGAACACCGCATTAAGGTGCTTATTCTCCGCCATCTGGGTGAGCAGTAGACTGATGAGCTTGGTGCTGACGATAAAGTCGTCAGCCTTGGTGACCTGGGCGACTTCCCTGTTGCCGTCGTCGTTCATCTCGGTCACGATCGAATAGGGGTCTCCGAGTTGCACCTCGATGTCTCGCAGATGCAGCAAAGTCACCAGGGTGCGGTCATCGGCGTTCCCGGGATCGGTGCTGTCATCTGACAGCACCACGATGTGCTCATAGCTGCCCAGATCAAGCGTTTCCAGCGATCGCCTACTCGTCAGTTCACAGGGTTTGTAGCCGATCACCAGGTTGGTACGGCCCTCCGTGAGGAGTACGGTGGGCCGTGTGGGCGCGGCGATGTCGAGAGTGGACCCGGGCTCGACCAGGCGATCCAATAGATCGATGATTTTCGGGGCACGGGAATTCCAGCCGATGAACAGAGTTCGATCGGGTTCCGGGGTGCGAGCAGGAACCATGGCGATCGCGGACTCCAGGATAGGGACCGGCGTATCGGCCAACTGGATGAGCAGGTCGTCCTCGGCGATCATAATCATCTGGTCTTGATCGCCGATTGGAGTACTCATGGACGGGTTGATCAGCACATCTCCGTCACTGCGCAGAATGCCAACCGGACTGCCGAGTTGGTAGGCATCAAGCGTCTCGCCGTAGGTCTTTCCGATCAACGCGGGCTCGGCGCGTATGTAGAACTCATTGCCGGCGAAGTCGAGCAGATCGGCGCACACGGTGGACAGACCCGCCTGCCGGTGGGACTGCACGACAAGCCGGACGGCGATGTCGTCGGCGTCGATGACCTGGGCCTCGGGACCGGCGGCAAGCTTGGCGGCCGCGAGATTCTCCGAGTCTTGGACGGCGGCGACCATATGCGGCCGTCCGTGAGGCCAGGATCGGTTGCTCAGCAGCAGCAGAGACTTGATCACATTGATGTCGGAATCGTCGCCGGGGGGCGACAAGACCATGATCGCTCGCGCGGTTTCCGGGCTCACCAACTCCAGATCGTTTCGATTGAGGGGATTGCCGGAGCGGCAAATGACCCGCGTGCGCCCTGTGTCGCCGATCTGAGCGCGGATCTGCTCATCCATGTCGACCTTGTCATGGTCGGCGAGGATCACCACACACGAGCGCCGCTGGCTTTGGTTGGCTTTGGCCAGCTCCGCCACGACCGTGAACACCTGGTCCGACCAGCCGAGCAGCACGGTATGGCCACGCTCGATCACGCGGGAGCGCCCCTTGCGCAACTCGGTGATCCGGTTCTCCAGGCCCGTGGTGAGCACACCGATCAATGAGCTGACAATGAAAACCCCGCCGATCGTGACCGTCAGCATGAGCATCAGGAACATCGCGCTGCCGGTGTCTCCGCCCATCGTCCCTGGATCGATCGCGCGCATCAGGGTCATCCAGGTGATGCCGAGCCAACCGCCGTTGGAGATGACGTCATCGCGTGCCAGCAGCAGCACGCCCCCCGTGACTACGATGATCAAGAGCAGTGATGCCAGGGTGAGCCAGCCGATCAGAGCCGGGGTGCCCCGATCCATCGTACTGTCGAACCAATATCGCAGCCGGCCCCGGAATCTCGCCCGCACCCCTGCCCCCTCCAGTGTTGACTTAAGAACGGAAAGGACCGTATCAGCGGCCGTCCCGGCCGGTGAATCTTCACTACAGAAACCCCCTTATGTGAGGGTTTGTCCTCTTTTGCCATCAGCTCTTCACTTGCCTCAGGCCGGGTATCTCCGCAGGCAAGGTGCCCTGTTCCCAACCTGAAATGCACCCTTTGGCAGTGATAAAGCCCCCTCACCTCACCTGCCACTTCACCCCATTTCACGACGAGCGACTACACCGGCTTCGCACCCGACTGCGGGGCGTCCGTCCCCGCCACCCGGACAACATGCCAGGGCCGTGCTCGACGAGTACACGGCGCTTCAGTCGGTTGGGTGGTCAACAACCACAGATTCCACCATCCGGAATGATCTCAGCCCCTCAATGCGGCGTTCCTGCGCATGAGGGCGGCCTGCCCGCCCCATCTGCACCACTGAAATTTTCATACCTCCGCTGAATTCTTCATGCCAAGGAGCAGGTCAGCGGTACGGCCTGGGGAAACGTCCTGTACACGCACGCGAAACAGGCCAAACATGGGAGCGCTCCCATATGAGCGTTTCCTCCATGGAAGGCTTGAAGATGAAGACACTGCGTTTGTGGGCTCTGTCCACAGCGGTCGCGCTCCTGGCGGCGATCGGGGTGGCCGTCACCTCGCCCGCGGCCCAGGCGGCGGTCGCCTGTTCCGTGACCTACACCAAGGCCTGGGACAACGGCAGCGGGTTCGGCGCCAACATCACGATCAACAATCTCGGCGATCCGGTCAGCCCGTGGACGCTGCGCTACACCTGGCCCGGCAACCAGCAGGTCACCCAGGGCTGGGGCGGAACCTGGACTCAGTCGGGCCAGAGCGTGACCGTGACCGCCCCGTCGTACGCCCAGGGCCTGGGCACGGGAGCCGGCGTCACCGTCGGCTTCAACGGCAGCTACAGCGGCACCAACACCAACCCCACCGCTTTCGCCGTCAACGGCGTGGCCTGCGGCGGTACCCCGACGCCGACGCCCACCCTCACCCCGACCCCCACACCCACACCGACACCGACACCGACACCGACGCCCGGCAACGCACAGGCTGTCGTGGCCGCGATGCAGCCCGGCTGGAACCTGGGCAACTCCCTTGATGCCACCGGCGCGGACGAGACCTCATGGGGCAACCCGCGCATCACGGCGGCGCTGCTCGACAACATCAGGGCACAGGGCTTCAACAGCATCCGGATCCCGGTGACCTGGGGTCAGTACCAGGGTGGGGCGCCCAACTACACCATCAACGCGACGCACATGAACCGGGTGAAAGAGGTCGTCGACTGGGCCCTCGCCGACGGTTTCTACGTGATGATCAATATCCATCACGATTCGTGGCAGTGGATCCAGAACATGCCGGGCGACCGCACGAACGTACTCGCTCGGTACAACGCGATCTGGACCCAGATCTCCAGCACGTTCCGGAACTCCTCCGCCAAGCTGGTGTTCGAGAGCGTCAATGAGCCGACCTTCACCGGCAGTTCCGGAGACGCCCAGAACGCGACGCTGCTGAACGAGCTCAACACGTCCTTCCGAAACATCGTGCGCCAGTCGGGCGGCAACAACGCGACTCGGTTGCTCGTCCTGCCGACCCTGCACACCTCGGCCGACCAGGCCAGAGTCGACGAGCTGGTCAGCACGTTCAACGCGATGAACGACCCCAACCTCATCGCGACGGTCCACTTCTACGGGTACTGGCCGTTCAGCGTCAACGTCGCCGGCGGCACGCGCTTCGACGCCACCGTTCAGCAGGACCTGACCGGCGCCTTCGACCGGGTGTACAGCGCCTTCGTGACCCGCGGCATCCCCGTGATCATCGGTGAGTACGGCCTGCTGGGCTTCGACCGGCACACCGGCACGATCCAACAGGGCGAGAAACTGAAGTTCTTCGAGTTCCTCGGCCACTACGCGCGTACCAGGCAGATCACCACCATGCTGTGGGACAACGGCCAGCACTTCAACCGGACCTCGTTCCAGTGGGCCGACCCCGAG
Source organism: Streptosporangium sp. NPDC005286 (assembly GCF_040607515.1). Classification (NCBI taxonomy): domain Bacteria; kingdom Bacillati; phylum Actinomycetota; class Actinomycetes; order Streptosporangiales; family Streptosporangiaceae; genus Streptosporangium; species Streptosporangium sp. NPDC005286. The sequence goes on from NZ_JBEXGU010000001.1 coordinate 95,318, forward strand.
CTGTTCGCGCAGATCAAGTCCAGTTGGACGACGCGCTCGGGGACAGCCTCGTCGGATCAGGTGTTCAACGCCAAGGCGTCCGCCATCACGAGCAAGACGCTCACGCTGAACCTGAACGGCACCTCGTTCGTGGGGATCCGCCAGGGCAGCACGGATCTGGTACGCGGCACCGACTACACCGTCTCGGGCGACCAGCTCACGTTCACCGCATCCGCGCTCACCCGGCTGACGGGCTCCCGGGCCTACGGCGTCAACGCGACGCTGTCGGCTCGGTTCTCCCAGGGCGTCCCATGGCGGATCAACATAGTCACCTACGACACGCCGACCGTGCAGAACGCGAGCGGAACAACGAGCTCCTTCGCCATCCCCACCACGTTCAAGGGTGACCAGCTCGCCACCATGGAGGCCAAGTACGCCAACGGCACCAACGCCGGCCCCCACAACTGGACGTCGTTCAAGGAGTTCGACGTCGCCTTCGCGCCCAACTACAGCACCAACACGATCACGCTGAAGCCGGAATTCTTCGCCGAGGTCAACGACGCCTCAAAGGTCACGCTCACCCTCCACTTCTGGAGCGGCACGACCGTGACCTACTTCGTCACCAGGTCGGGAAGCACGGTCACCGGTACCACGACCTGACCGAGCGGGCTCCCCGCCCAGCAGTGTCCCGGCGGGCCACGGTTCAGGAGAACGGATCGTGGTCCGCCGGCATCCCAGGCCATACCGGAACGTACGCCTGCGACCTCATCCGGCCGATGTTCGGCTTGACGTACAGCCGAATGATCATTTGAGGGGCCGTGACCTGACCTGCACGGCGTGCGCCTCGATCCAGTCATCCAGGTACTCCACCATCGTGATCGCGTTCCGATCGACGTGGACGCCTTCTCACACCGGGGCCGGCGATGCGAAGACCGCTCCACACGGAGGGTGATCATCGGAGCACGAACGGCGTTTACGGCAGTTTTAGGCGGCCTGATGCATTGTTCTCCTATTACAGCTAGTGGGAGGAAGAAAGATGACCTCTGGGTCGGACGAATTCAGCACCGCGGAAATGCTGGCGAACGAGCCACCCAGGCGCCGCATCCCCCGCTCCGCACTGCTCATCGCCACCACCGCACTCGTCGTGGTCACGGGTGCCGGCGTCGCCACCGCGGCCGCGTTCTCGCCCTCGCCCTCGCCGTCCTCGACACCCACGGCCGGCGACACCGCGACACCGTCGGCGGCCCCGTCCGAGACATCTTCCGACAAGGCGCCGGGACAGGGCCGGGGCCGGGGCCACAGGATGGGCTTCGGCGGACCTTCCATCCACGGCGAGTTCGTCGTGCCCGACGGCGAGGGCAGGTACGTGACCGTCGCCACCCAGTACGGCGACGTCACGGCCGTCGACCAGGACTCGATCACGGTCAAGAGCGAGGACGGCTACACCAAGGAGTACGCGATCAACGGCGACACCCGGATCAACCGCCGCGGTGAGGACGGCGACGCGGTGAAGACCGGGCAGAAGGTCATGGTCATGGCGAAGGTGGACGGCAGCACGGCCACCGCCGTCGCGATCCACGACGCGACCATGCGCGACGGGCAGGGCCGACACGGCAAGGGAGGCCAGTGGCACGGCAGGGGAGACCGCTCGCACCACGACCACCAGCCCGGCCAGTCACCGACCTCTTCACCCACGCCGACCTCCTGAGCGCTGGGAATCACCCCCGTCCCATGCCCCCCGACGCGGCATGGGACGGGTTACCGCCCCCTGAAGAGAGCCGGCGTTGGCCCTGCGCCGACGCCTCGGCCGCCCACCGACGACAGCCCTCGTCGAGGGTGTGATCCGTGGAGACGCCATCGACGGAGGAGAGGGCGGTCCGAACACGCGGTGATCTCGACGCCACGGTTTCGGCGATGTCAGTCCGGTCGTGGGGCCGGGTTGGCGGTGACCGAGCGGAGCAGGGGCCGTGACAACGCGCCCGCCCCCAGCACCCCGGCGAACCCCACGGCGACAGAGGTCAGCAGCATGACCGCCCCGCTCACGCTCATCGCCGCGTACACGAACGGCAACGCGCAGAACATGCCGATCAGGATGGAACCGCCGCCCATCACCGCGAGGGGAACGAGAGTCTCGGTACGCCGCGCCCGATCCAGCACTTCGAGCGGGGTCCCGGCCAGGCGGAGCAGGGCGTACGCCTGCCGCCGGTCGAGCACCGACGAGGCAGCCGTGATCCCCGCGCTCGCGATCGCCACCAGGAAGGAGACCCCGAGCACGACCAACGTCCCGGTGCGGACATCGTCGAGCAGACGGATGCCCTGCCACTGGTCGTCCACCGGCGAGGTGGCGATGCGCCCCGGCACCAGGCCGGCGAGTGCCGTACGGGCGGTGTCGACCCGCACGGTGTATCCGTCACCCGAGGGCAGGCTGATCGTGAGCGTCCTCTCCTTCGCCCGGCCGGACCCCGACCCGCCGGAGGTCGTGACGTGAGCGTCGACCCCGGCTCCGGAGAGCCGTTCCCTCGCCTGCTCCGCGAGGGCGGCCGCCTGGGCGTCGGGGACCACAAGGCGCAGGCCGGCCGTGGAGGGGGGAGCGCTCAGCAGGTCGGACGACGGGCTCAGCAGCCCGACGAACCCGGCGATGAAGCCGGTCAGTGCCACTCCGCTGACGGTCCGCCAGGCCGACTTCGGGTCGTCGACCAGGCGGCGGCCGGCCAGCAGCCTGGCGGGCCGCCGCGCCGTACGGGTGGTGATTCGGCCGATGACGCCCACCACCCAGGGCCCGACGAGGTTGACGCCGAGGAAGGCCAGCCCGAGCACGCCCGCGACGACCGTTACCGACGTGTTCCGGAACGACAGCGGGACGGCGATCAGGATCACGAACAGCGCGACCACCCGGACGAACCGCATCGCGGGCGGCGTCTCCCGTTTCGCCACCCCGAGCGGGCTGACCACCACCCGCCGCAGCCCGACCACCGCCGACAGGCCGACCAGCAGGGGTACGGCCAGCAGTACGCCGAGCACGGGGAGGATTCCGGGCCACAGGTCGGCGGCGAACCACGACCCGCCGGCCATCTCGATCCGGCTCAGCAGCGGAATGGCCGCGCCGTACAGCACCAGGCCGAGCACGGCCCCGCCGAACGCCGTGATCACCGCCTCGGCGACCGTCATCATGACGACCTGCCACGGCGTCGCCCCCACCAGCCGCAGCGCGGCCAGCCGCTGGTCCCGCCGCGCCACGGTCAGCCGGGCCGCCGCGCCCCCGAACACGAGCAGCGGCACGACCATCAGCACGCTCGCGATGAGCGCCATGATCTGGTAGACGACGGTCTCGTCGCCGGCCCTCCCCGCGAAATCACTGATCTTCGTCGGCGGCGTGGACGTCAGCGGGTGGTCCGTCCGGGAGGCCGCCATCGCGGGGTCGGCGGCCGTGCGTCCCACAACGGCGACGAGCTCGTCCGGGTACAGCAGCCCGTCGTCCCCGATCGTGCCCGCCACCTTGCCGGGAAAGCGCGCGGCGAGCTGCCCGGTCGGCAGTTCCCTCATCAGCTCCGCGAGCCCCGGCGACACCCACACCTCACCCGGCCTGGGCATCCGGCTCATCCCCGGCGGCCTCACCCCGGGAGCGTCCCGCAGCGGCGCGACGTCCACGACCGTGATGCTCAGGTCCCGGACGTAGTCCTTGGCCGTGGCCTCGATCGCGACGGGCGTCCCCTTGGCCTCCACCGGGTTGCGCCACGCCTCCCGGTCGGCGCGCGCCGCGAAGGCGACGTTGGCGGCCAGCGCGAACATCAGCAGCGCCGACGAGATCGCCACGGCCGTGGCCGTCAGCCCCGTCCCCAGCATCGACTGGCGTCCGCCGCCGCGGAGCAGCCGCCAGCTCAGCTCCAGCAGGTTCCTCACGCGTTCCCCCCGGACAGCGCCTGGGGGTGGTCCTGCCTCTGGCCAGGAGCGAGGATCATGCCGTCGCGGACCTCGACGACCCGGTCGCACCACCGGGCCACCTCCGGGTCGTGGGTGACGACGACCAGGGACGCGCCGTTGTGCTTGGTGGCCTCGACCAGGATGCGCATGATCTCATGGCCGGTGGCCTGGTCGAGGGCGCCGGTGGGCTCGTCCGCGAAGATCACGGCGGGGCGGGTGACGAGCGCGCGGGCGATCGCGACCCGCTGCGCCTGCCCTCCGGACAGCTCGCCCGGCCGCCGCCCCTCCATCCCGCCCAGTCCGAGCGGTCCGAACCACGCCCGCGCCTCCGGTACGGCTCGCCCTCGCGCCGTCCCGCCGAGCATCAGCGGCAGCGCGACGTTCTCGTCCGCCGGCAGTTCGGGCAGGAGCTGCCCGAACTGGAACACGAATCCGAACCGGGTACGGCGCAGCGTGCTGCGAGCACGCTCCCCTATCGTGTCGATCCGTTCTCCCAGCAGACGCACCTCTCCGGAATCCGGCTTCATGATGCCCGCGAGGCAATGCAGCAGGGTTGATTTCCCCGACCCGCTCGGCCCCATGATCGCCAAAGCCTCCGCGCGGCCGATCCCGACATCCACCCCCGCCAGGGCGACGGCCGGTCCGAACCGTTTGACCAGGCGGTGGCCGGAAAGCACGAATTCACTCATGCCTCCGACCCTGGCCTGCCCGCCCTCTCTCCCGGATCGGCCGACCGGCTGATCGTCCATGTCCCGCATCGGCCGAAAGTCCACCCTGGTAAAGACGCCACCCGGGTGCGGTGGCGGCCGGAAACATCACCGGCTGAAAGGCCACGCCGCCGGTTGGGACCGGGAGCAGCGGAACGTCACTTCGCCCGCGGCGGTGGCGACGCCTATCCGGTTCCAGGCGTTGATCGCGGCGATCGTCCACAGCAGATGGACCAGTTCGGTGTCGTCGAAGTGCTCGGCGGCCGCGTCGAGGACCTCGTCGGGAACGCCCTTCTCCGCGATCAGGGTCACGGACTCGGTCAGTGCCAGGGCCGCGCTTTCGGCTTCGGTGAACAGTGGGCTCTCACGCCAGGCCGACAGGGCGTCCAGACGGCGCGGGTCCTCTCCCGCGTCCAGGGCGGCCCGGGTGTGCAGGCCACGGCAGAACGCGCAGCCGTTGAGCTGTGATGCGCGCACCCGCACGAGCTCGACGAGGGCCGGCTCCAGTCCCTCGCACGCGGCCGCGTCGAAGACCGTCATGACGGAGTGGACATACGGTGCCGTGGCGTGCACGTTGACGCGCGGCTTCATCGGGCCTCCATCGGGCGGCGGCCCTGCACCGAGTAGATCACGCACGAGCCGGCCCGGAAGCCGGGGTCGGCCAGCAGGACGCGCACGTCGGCGAGTTGCCGGTCGGTCATCCCCTCCTGGACGAACTGATCACGCAGGTGCCGGGTGTGGTGGGCGACAAGGTGCACCCCCGGGGAATCCGAGTGCCACAGCTCCAGCCTGGGCAGCGGATCGATGTCGACCAGGCCGGCACGGCACATCGCGGCGGCTGCGTGGCGCCCCCACGCCACATCGGCGCCCGCGCGGGTCATCAGGCGGATCTTGGCCTCCATGAACGTCTCGTAGAGCCGCCGCGCGGCGGGGTCGGGCATCAGCAGCGCGGGACCGTAGGTGATGTCGAACTCGTCGAGTTGGAGCACGCCGCCGGGTTTGAGCGCGCGTACCAGGCGGTCCAGCACGGCGAGGCGTTCGGGCAGGTGCAGCAGGACCAGCCTGGCGTGTACGAGGTCGAACTCGGCTTCGGGCAGCGGGTCGCGCACGATGTCGTGGCGCAGGATCTCAAGGCCGGGGACGGCGGGAATGCGCTCGGGCTTGATGTCGGTGGCCACCACGCTCCCGGTGGGACTCACCCGCCGAGCCAGCCACACCGCCACACTGCCGCCGCCCGCCCCCACCTCCAGACACCGCCACCCCGGAGCGACCCCGGCCTGGGCGAGGCGGTCCGTGGTCATCGGGTCGTAGGCGCGGGCCAGGCAGCGGTGCTGGTCGAGGGCGTGCTCACCGTGATTGTCGAAGACGTAGCGCGACGCGCTCGTCCCGGCGGCGGTGACGGTTGGGTGCATGGGTCACTCCTCGGTCGGTATGAGAGAGCCGGGGACGGCGGACTCGGCCGCGATGCGGGCGAGGGTGGCGGCGCAGACCTTGCCGGTCGGGCCGAGCGGCAGTTCGGGCAGCACCACGAACCGTTCGGGCAGTTTGCGCGGCTCCAGGCCACGCTCGTCGCGCAGGTAGGCGGTCAGTACGGCCGGGGACGGCGACGGGACGCCGTTCTTCGGGGCCACACACGCGCACAGGCGCTCACCCAGGTCCGGGTCGGGGACCGGCACACAGCACACGTCCGCGACATCGGGGTGGGTGCCGAGCTCGCGCTCCACTTCGAGCGGAGAGATGTTGAGCCCGCCCCTGACCACCACACGCCGGATCCGGCCGACGACCCACAGCGTGCCGTCGGCTTCCAACCGGCCCAGGTCGCCGGTGCGTACCCACCCGCCCGCGGCCCGGTAGCGGTCGTCCAGTTCGGGTGCCGCCACGTGGCACAGCGGGCTCATCGGTCCCAGCGCCCAGATCTCCCCGATCTCCCCGGCGGGCACCGGTCGCCCTTCGCGGTCCCGGACGGTCACCTCGGTCACGTCGAGGTCGGGGCGACCGGCCAGCCCGGGACGCCACCGGCCGGGGTCGCCTCCGGTATGGCAGTTGACACCGTCGGTGGACCCGTAGACGTTGACGACGGGCCGGTCGAACCGCCGTACGCAGGCGTCCCACGCCTCCTGATGCAGCGGCGCCCCGCTGGCGATCACGGCCCGCAGGGACGACAGGTCCGCGTCGGCGTGACCGTCGAGATCGGCCATGCGGCGCAGCATCGTGGGTACGCCGAGCAGGTGGCTGGGGCGGTGCCGCTCGATCGCACGCAGCGCGGCGGCGGGGTCGTAGCGGGACAGCAGCACGAGGGTGCCGCCGTGCCTGGCCAGGGTCACCGAGGTCCCGCAGGACCCGAACGAGGACGCCAGGGAGACCAGCAGCAGATTGCGCATCGGCTCCGGGCCGAACCGCAGCGCCGCCAGGTAGTTGCCCCGCCCGCCCGCCATCGCGTTGTGCGAGTAGGCGACCATCTTGGGCTCGGCCTCCGAGCCCGAGGAGACCAGGATGCGTGCGGGCGCCTCCGGGTCGGGGCGGGTGGGACGCCAGCGCCGGACCTCGTTCGCTGCGGGACGGTCCAGGCCGCGCGCCCCTGTCACGGGCCGGCCGAACGTCCACAGTTCGCGAAGGTGCGGCATCTCGCACCGCCGGTCGCGGGTCGCCTCGACCGTGGCCGGGACGGTGATGAGGGCTCCGGCCCGGGACCTGGCGAGCAGGGCGACGACGTCGCGAAGCCCCCGGGCGTCGGGAATGGGCAATGCCACGGCGCCGATCGCCGCGACCGCGAGCTCGGCCACCACCGCGTCGCGTCCGTTGGGCAGCAGGACGCCGATGATGTCAGCCGAGCCCCAGCCCGCCCCGGACAGGGCGGCGGCGGCGCGGCGGACCCGGATATCCAGCGCGGCGTAATCGAGGGTGCCCGCCTCGTCGATGACCGCGGGGCGGCCGGGCGCCGTCCGGACATGCTCACCGAACAGGGTGTACAGATCCCGGCCGGGGCACAGTCCACGCGCGGTCCACTCCGCGCGCAGCCGTCCGGGAACACGATCGGTCAGGACGATGCCGTTGGCGGAGGTCCAGGGCGGCGCATTGACGGGTCTCATCGGGCGTTCTCCAACTAAAGGGGCGCGGTTGCCGGGACGAACGTCCACGGCGCGCGGCTGTAGACGGCCTCGCCGCCGATGTCGAGCGCGGCCGAGAACGCGGGGTCGGCGGCCATCTCGGCCAGCTCGGTCACCACGGTGACGGCGCCGGTCCTGCCCGGCCACCGGGCGGGTGAGCAGGCGGGCGCGGCGCCGATCTCGGTGCCGGTGCGCGTGGCATCCCCCCTACCGTGCGGGACGGTGGTGTCGCGGATGAGGCGGGCCGCGTCGACCAGGGCCGTCTCGGCGCGCACCCCCGCGCCGGTGCGGGCGCGGGCCAGCAGCGCGGCGACGATCCCCTCCGTGCTGATGAGCCCGCCCAGCACATCGGTGAGGGTCAGCAGGGACGGCGCGGGCGGCTCGCCGGGGCCACCGACCAGGGCCGCCACTCCGCAGTACGCCTGCACCAGGTAGTCGGTGCCCAACGGCTGGGGGTCGGGCAGGAGGTCCGCCCACCCCCCCGCGTGCGCGTGAACCAGGCAGGGCCGCACGACGGCGAGGGCCTCATGGTCCAGGCCGAGCCGGGCCGCACGGCCCGGCGGCCAGTTGTGCAGGAACACGTCCGCGGTGGCGACGAGCCGCAGGGCGGCACGACGGCCAGGCGCGGACTTCAGATCGGCCTCGACCACCCGCTTTCCCCGGTTCAGCGCCTGGAACCTGGCCGAGCACTCTCCCGCCATGGGCGGAACTCCCCGCATGGGGTCACCTCCTGGCGGTTCGAGCCGGACGACCTCGGCGCCGAGCAGGCCGAGCAGGTGTCCCGCGAGCGGGCCCTGCACCCTGCTGGTGGCCTCCACGACCCGCAGCCCGGCCAGCGGGGCGTGGTCATGCGGACCGAGTGGTGGAAGGGCGGACGCCGGGGGGGTGACGGCCCGCCCGCGCAGCCGCCACGGCGACGCCGGGGCGGGGGGAAGAAGACCGGGGGCGTCGGCGGCCCGCACCGGCAGTACGCTGACGCCGCTGCGCTCGGCCACGGCTCGCACGGCCCGGTAGTCCAACGCGGCCGCCGCTGTCCCGAGCGCGGCGGGCAGTGGGCACGTCGCGGTGGCGAAGCGCTGCTGGAACGGTGGCCAGCCCGCCGCGACCGCGGCGGGGCCGGCACCCAGTTCCGTCCAGAAGCGCCTCCAGTCCTCGGCGTCGAGCGTCTCGATCTCGAAACGCACGCCGTCCGCCGAGCGGAAGGGCGGGGCACCGTACCCCGTCGGCCCGGCCGGGCCGGGTGAGCCGGGTGAGCCGGGTGAGCCGAGACCGGGCTCGGCGGTGGCCGCCGCGACGTACTGGGTGAGGGCCAGCAGCGCCGCCTGGGCGGCCGAGGTGGCCGCCGCCAGGGCCGGCCCACCGCGCAGCAGGGCCAGCACACCCGCGCTGACCGCCTGGACCGCGAGCACCCCGGCGCACACGGAGACGTAGTCCACGCGCAGCGGTCGTGGCCCGCCGGCGGCCCGCCCGTGGACCTGCATGATCCCGCAGGCGGCCTGCACGTCGCGTTCGCCGGCCATGGGCACGGCCACGGGCCCTGACCAGCCGATCCGGCACTCGGGCAGCGCACCGCCCATCGCCGCGAACGGAAGGCGGGTGACGCCCAGCCACCCCGCGGGTGCCTCGTCCGGCGGCGACTCGTTCCCCGTCTCGACGGCGCAGCCCAGCGCGCGCAGCCGCCATACGGCGACCCGCAGCGCGGGTGAGTCGCCGAGCGCGCGCACGGCCGTCCCGGCCAGCGGCCGGCCCGCCGCCACCCCGGACCGGATTACGTCCACCGGCCCGTCCCGTGGGTCTCCCGCATCTCGCCGAGCCGGTCGCGCAGAGCCATCCGGCGGACCTTGCCGGTGCCGGTGCGCGGTATCTCATCCCAGGTCAGCACCACGGGATCGGCCAGCCGCGGCAGATCGGCGGTGGCGCGCCGCCACGATCCGAGATCGAGTGCGCCGTTCTCGGTGACCACGACGGGCAGGGAGGGGCGCTCGGGAACGCTCAGGATGACGCACTCCAGCACCTCGGGGATACGGTCGTCGATGACGTCCTCCAACTCGACGCAGCTTCCCTCGGGGATGGCGTCCACCTCCCGATCCACGAAACGCATGCCGCCGCTGCGGGTGAGGGCGCCGACGTCGCCGGTGTTCCACCACTCGCCCACCCGCTTGTCCTGCCAGCGGCTCTGCTCGCCGACGTATCCGAGGCACAGTGCCTTGGTCCGGCAGTACACCAGGCCGGTGGTGCCTCGCGGCACCGGTCGCAGCGTCTCGGGATCCACGACGCGCAGCCGGGTGCGGGTGGGGATCGGATGACCGAGGTCGCGGGTGGTGGGGTGCCGGTCGTGCGCGGTGGCCATGGCGCGCCGGGTGAGGAACCGGAAGGTCAGCGGACCGGTCTCGCTCTGCCCCCAGCCCTGCAACCACACCGGGCGACGGTGCCGCGTGGTGTGCAGGAAGGCGCGCACGGTGGGCGGGTGCATGGCGTCGAAGGTGCTGATGTAGAGGCGGACGCGCTCGAACGGACCGCCCTGCTCCTCGGCGTGGCGCTGCCAGCGCACATAGGTCGCGGGCAGTGCTTCGAGGGTGGTGGGCCGATGCCGGTGCAGGAACGGGCCGGCCTCGGCCCAGTCGGGGGCGCAGACCGCCAGGAGTTTGGCGGGGGCCAGCCACAGCACGCTCGCGGCCTGGGCCAGCGCGCGGCCGTGCGCGAAGGAGATCGCACTGGCCACGGTGTCGCCGGGACGGCTGCCGAGCACCGGCCAGCGGTGCGCCTCGAACCCGGCCAGGCGACGCATGATCGTACGGGTGGAGTGGACGACGAGTTTGGGCACGCCGGTGGTGCCGGAGGTGTGCATGATGGCCAGCGGGTCGTCGGCGGGCGGGCGGTACGCGGGCGGTGCGGCATGGCCGCGTACATCGTCGATGGACAGGGTGCCCTCGGCCGCGCCGTCGACGAGCAGGGTCCTGGTGGCGAAACAGGTCAGGTCGGTGCCGACCTCGCGGCTCGACGCCAGCAGCGCGGAATCGGTGACCAGGAGGGCCGGCTCCAGTCGCTTCAGCAGCGTCTCCAGCACGTCGGGGGCCAGGTTCGCGGAGAGCGACGCGGGCACCGCGCCGATGCGCGCCGCCGCGCAGTTCAGCAGCACGTAGTCCCAGTGGTTGCGCTTGGCGATGGCGACCCGGTCTCCGCGCCGCACCCCGGCGGCTGCGAGCCACCCGGCGACATCGCGGACGAGCCCGGCCAGGCCGGGAATGTTCAGCGCGGAACCCAGCGCGGGCGCGATGTCCAGCGGCCGGCTCAGGTGCACGGCCGTGGCGTGGCCTCGGTCGGCCAGATCGTCGAACAGGGTGCCCAACTCGATGGGCTTGGTGAGGAGTGCCATCTGCTCGCCTTCCGGTTCGGGGATGGGGGCGGGAAGCCGCGGCGCGGCCACGGCGGACGACCCCGGTCAGCCGGCGGGCGACAGGTGGGCGAGCACCCGCGCGGCGGCCCGCGCGGCGGAGGCGACCGCACCCTCGCTGCACGGGCGCAGCGCCGTCCAGTCGCCCGCGTACTCCACCGCCGAGGCCGGACGGGCCTCGAACGCGGCGCGCAGTTCGAGGGCACGCGGTGTCGCCTCGGGCAGGCCGTACCGGAACCGGTGCACGTGGGCGGAGGTGACGCACGCGGCCATCCCGGGCACGAAGTGTTCGGCACGGGCGGTGAGGCGGTCCTTCACCTCCTCGTCGGGGGCGTCGATCAGTTCGGCGGTACCCCGGGGTGAGGCGACGAGCGACACCAGGCCACGCCCCGCGGGCACCCGCCCGGGATGCTTGTGATGATCCACGGTGATCACGTTGACCAGGGGGTCCTCGGCGGCGGGGACGAGGGTGGCGAAGCCGCGCCGTACGCCCGTGGGGGCCATCGGCCGGTCCAGGACCAGGGTGAGACGGAGCATGGGCGCGTAGCCGCACGCATCCCGGTAGGCGCGTTCGAGCGGCGGGGCGTCCGTGTGCAGGCGTGCCGCGACGGGGGCGGGCACGGCCAGTACCGCCGAGCGCGCGGTGACGGTGCCGCCGGGCGACTCCAGCCGGACCTCGCCGGAGTCCGCGACCACCCGGGTCACGGTGTGCCCGGTGACCACGTCGAGCCGCGCGGCCAGCGCGCGAGCGAGGGTGTCCATGCCGTCGCGGTAGGTGTGCCAGCCGTTCGTGCTGCCCGAAGCCACCAGATGCGCGGCGAACGGGGCCGCCGCGGCGCGCTCGGGATCCCACCCGAAGAATCCGGCGACCAGCGGTTGGATGAGGTAGTCGCGAAGGTCGGGGTGATAGCGCCTGACGAGGTCGGCGACGGTGGCGGAGCCCAGTGGGCCGCGCTCCGGGCGGTCAGGGTCGAGGTCGCCGAGCCGGGCCAGGCGCGTCTGGAGGCGGAGCAGGTCCACCCGCGCGCGTGGCGGCAGCCCCGCCCCGGTGAGCAGTCCCAGCGGGCGGCCGGCGTGTGGCCTGGATCGGCCGCCACGCCACACGGCGAGCGCGTCGCGCACCCGGGGCACGGCCTCGGGGTCGGCGTCGAGACCGAGGGCGGCGATGAGCCTCCAGGTGGCCGGGTAGCCCGCGGCCGAGGGGAGCATCTCGGCCCCGGTGTCGATCAGACAGCCGTGGGCGCGCAGGGTGCGCATCCGCCCGCCGACCGCGTCGGCGGCCTCGAAGACCCTTACCGAGCACCCCGCCTCGGCGAGCGCGTAGGCGGCGGCCAGCCCGGCGGGACCCGCGCCGACCACCGCGACGTCCAGTGCGGAGGTCATGTGGCGGTGCCGGCGAGCAGGGGGGCGGCCAGGTTCGCGATGACCAGCAGGATCACCGTGACCCGGTGGGCGCGAATGGCGATCCGCCGGGCGCGCAGGATGTCACCTCGCACGGAGCCGATTACCAGGTGGGTCGCGCGCATGGCGAGAACCGGCACCAAGACGATCGGTAACCACCAGGGTGCGGCGCCGAGGAGGGGGCCGACGACGATGAGCAGGCCCGCGGCGGCGGTCATCACGGTGATGAACGCCGTGTTGACCCCGGCGGGCACCAGGGCCGCGACGGTGACGCGCCCGGCGCGACGGTCGCCGTCGATGTCGTGGGTGTTGGAGTAGAGCCCGAACAGCATCGGCCCGAATCCGAACAGCAGGGCCTGCACGAGAACCAGCTCGGTCACCTCGCCGGTGAGCAGGCCGTACGGCACCAGCACCCAGCCGACGCCCAGACCGATCAGGAAGATCTCCTGAAATCCTCGATAGCTGATCTTCAGTCCCCAGGAGTACTGCACCGACGCCACGACGCACACCGCCGCCAGCACGACCGCCCACGGCGGGCGGTGTGGCGCGGCGGCCACCGCCAGCGCCCACAGCAGCACGCCGAGCGCGGTCGCCGCCCAGGCGAAACGGAGCGCCTGCGCCTCGGTGAGGGTGCCGGCGACCAGCGGTTTCCTGGCCAGGCGTCGCTTGGCGGCATCGGCGCCGTAGTTGGCCGCGTCGCTGCCGTCGCGGTAGCCGGTGATGTCGTCGAAGCCGACCATGGCGGCCACCACGGTGACCTCGGCGAGGCAGATCAGCACCAGCAGGCCGATGACGCCCGGCTCCCACCGGCCGGCGGGGGCGAGCAGCGTCCACACCAGTGGCAGGCCGATGTAGTAGTCGTAGACGTCGAGCTTGGCCAGGCGCGCGTAGGCCCCGAGGGTGCCGCGTGCGGTCGCGGCCGGAGCGGACTCCGCTTCCCTGCCGGTGAACTGATCGGTCATCGTGCTCCCCGGGTTTCGTGGGCGAAGGCGCAGACGGTGTCGGCGATGTGTTCCAGCTGGATGTCACTGAGGTGCGGATACAACGGCAGGGCGAGGTTGCGCCGGGCGGCCGAGGCCGCGTTGGGCCAATGTGTGTCGCGGGGCGCGTGCGGCGCGAACGCGGGCTGGGCGGGAAGGGTCCGCGGGTAGTAGACGTGCGAGTCGACGCCATGTGCGGCCAGGTGGGTTCTGAGCGCTTCGCGGTGGGTGGCCAGCACCGCGTAGACGTAGTGGCAGCGGCCGTCACCGCCGACGGGAGGTGCCGACACCCCGAGGGCGGCCAGGGAGGCGAACCGGGTGGAGTAGTAGTCGGCGATATCCGCCCGGCGTGCCAGCCGTCGGCCCAGACCGGGCAGCCGATGCGTCTGGAAGGCGGCCATCACCTCGTCGAAACGGCTGTTGTGCCCGATGCGGTGGTGGACGAATCGGCGCGTGCCGTCCTGGCCGTGATTGCGCAGCATCCGCACGCGCGTGGCCAGGTCGGCGTCGTCGGTGACCACCACACCGCCCTCACCCGGCATCCCGAACGTCTTGACCTGTACGAACGAGTAAACGCCCGCGTCACCCCAGCGACCCGCGGGACGTCCCAGCAGCGTGCCGCCCTGCGCGACCGCCGAGTCCTCCAGCAGGCGTAGGCCGTACCGGTCGGCCAGCTCACGGAAGCGGGGCATGTCCGCCATCGTCGAGAACATGTGCGCCGGCATCAGCGCCTTGGTACGCGGGGTGATGAGTGCCTCGGCGGCGGCGGGGTCCATGGTCAGCCGCACCGGGTCGACGTCGGCGAAGACCGGCCGGGCACCGATGTTGACGACGGTCGCGGCCAGTGGCGCGCAGCCGAAGGCGGGCACCACCACCTCGTCGCCGGGGCCGACCCCCATGGCGTTCAGCACCAGGGTGAGGGCGGCCGTGCCGCTGGAGCAGGCGACGACGTCGCCGGCACCCAGCCGATCGCGCAGTTCCCGCTCGAACCGGGCCGTGTGCTCACCCAGGATGAATCTTTGGGGGGCGGCGGTGCCGATGGTGCGCACCGTCTCCAGCAGTGCGTCGCGGTCCTCCTCGAACAGGTCGGGTGGGAAGAAGGGGATGGCCGTGGTGGTCGGGGCGGTCACCGTCGTCCTCCCGCGTAGAAGTTCTCGATCTCGTCGCACACCCGGTCCACCTGCCACTCGGCCAGGTCTGGATAGAGCGGTAGCGCGAGGGCTCTCGCGCAGGCCGCCTCGGCGCGTGGGAAGTCGCCGGGGGCGTGTCCCAGATGCGCGAAGCACGGCTGGAGATGCATCGGAACCGGGTAGTAGGTTTCGGACTCGATCCCCTTGGCGGCCAGATGCGCGACGAGGGCGTCGCGATCCCCGGCCTCGATGAGATGGACGTAACAGACCCGGTTGCCGCCGGGGTGCGGCGGGACGGCGCCGGGAACCGCGTACACCCCCGGGACACCGCGCAGCCGGTCGTCGTAGCGCGCCGAGAGCTCGTCTCGGCGGACGATGTCGGCGTCGAGGCGAGCGAGTTTGGCGAGCAGGACGGCGGCCTGGATATCGTCCATCTTGCTGTTGAGGCCGGAGAGCACCGTGGGGTTGGCGATACCGGGAAAGTGGTCCAGGGTGTGTCCGCCGCGACCGTGGTGGCGTAGCGCCCGCGCGGTCTCGGCGACGGCGTCGTCGTCGGTGAGCAGCGCCCCGGCGTCGCCGATGGCGCCGAGGGTCTTGGTCGGGAAGAACGACAGCACCCCGCCGACGCCGAGCAGCCCGGCGTGCGTGCCGTCCAGACGCATGCCGATGGCTTCGGCGCTGTCCTCCAGGACGGTCAGCCCGTGTCTTCGCGCCACCTCGTGCACGCCCCGCATGTCCGCGAGGCGGTCGAACAGGTGTACCGGCATCACCATCCGGCTGCGGGGGGTCACCACGGCGTCCACGGACCGCGGATCGATCCCGTACCCGTGCTCCTCGATGTCCGCGAAGACGGGCACGCCTCCGGCGAGCACCACCGAGCCGGCCGTGGCGATGAAGGTGTAGGCGGGGACGATGACCTCGTCTCCGGGGCGCAGCCCGGCCGCGCGCAGCAGCAACACCAGTGCGTCGGTGCCGGAGTTGACACCGACGACGTGTCTCGCGCCGGTCCACCGGGCGAGCGCCCCCTCGAACTCCGCGACCTTGGCACCGTGCGAGAACTTGCCCCGGTCCAGGATGTCGACGCAGTGAGCGCGGATCTCGGGCCACAGCTCATCGAACGATGCGGCCTGGGTGAAGAAGGGGATGGGCGCGGACTCGGTTCGCGCCGGGGATGTCGCGGGAGGAGGGAGGGGTCTCTCCATGGCTCTCTTCCTGTGCGGCATGGTCGGGGAGATCAGGTCCAGAGAGCACGGCGGCATGGCTCGGGAGGCCATGTGTCGGTTTCGCGCGTCCGGTCGCACCAGCCGTGGGCTGTCCGGGGCGCCTCCGGGCAGCCGCACGGCGGGCGCGCGGCGGACGCGTCTGGGTCAGCGGCCCAGCAGGGGGATGTCGTTCTTGCCGAGGTGGTAGTCGCGAACCGCGTCGATCAGCTCCGTCACGGAGAGCCGGCCGGTGCCGTCGGTGTCCAGCTCCCGGAACGCCTGGTCGGCCACGTCCGGCTCAAGGCCGATGGCCTCGAACCACTTGGTCATCTCCGTCTGGCTGACCTCGCCGTCGCCGTCGCTGTCCAGGACGTTGACGATGGCCTGGATGGTGGGGCCCACCACGCTGGCGAATCCGGCGTCGCCCTTGCTGATGATCTCCTGGTTGGCGGCCTGGATGAACTGGCCCTTGTCCATCTGGGGGGTGCCCGCGGCCCTGGACAGGCGGTCGAACATGGCCAGGTAGACCTGCCTGAGCTCGGCGCCCTTCGGGGTGCCCTGAGCGCCCAGGCCGGTGACGATGTCGTCGGCCTCGGTTTCGAAGTCCGAGCGCTCGATCACACCGTCGCCGTCCGAATCCCAGAGACGGAAGCGCTCTTCCAGACGGCTGCTCTGCTTGGTGCCTGCGGCCATTCCAGTCCTTTCCCGAGAATTTTGGGCAGCCCAATGAATGAGCGCCCGGGATGAGCAGAGTCGGCAGCAGAATTCCAACCCTTGGAATTCACCACTCTCCGCAACGGAGATATAGCCATGCGTGACGACTCGTAAACACGGGATCAAGAAAGTCCCACGGCTTTACAATGGCGAGGGAACAAAAAAGGGGATAGCTGGACATAAATCTGTTGTCCGCTGATATCTAAATATCGAGGATCGGCCAATTCTCATAGCCCGATCACCGTGAAATCACGCACGCCGGCACCGGACTCATCCATGCCCCCGGGCTCGCCCTGCCGGAACACCAACGACATCTCAGGTGCCAGGTTCAGATCCCGGCCGGTGACCATCGGATCGGCATGGATGAGCACGTTGTAGTGATTGGGGAAGTGGCAGCCGTCGAACCCGAGCAGCACGCCGATCCGGCGCCGGCCGATCCAGACCTCGTCACCACGGTCGAGCACACCCGCCGTGGCGATCTCGACGAAGCCGAGAAAACCGACACGGTCGATCCTGGCTCCGGCTGCGGTCTCGGTGTGGTCGGTGACGACCAACTCGTGTACCTCCCCGGCTCGCACGCACCGGCTTGCGTACGGTTCGAGTCGCATGCCCCGGTCCGTCCGACGGTGGACCAGCAGCTTCACCAGGGTCGCGGTGACCTCGCGCTTGGGACCGTCCTCGTCCGGGTTCACACCGTCTCCTTTCCGGTGGCCGCCAGCCGATAGACGTCCTCGACGAGACGTAGGGCGGGCAGCCCGCCGTCACCGTCCCCCGCACCGTTCCGGATCCGCCCTTCGAACGCGCGCAGCACCCCCACGTACTCGTGCCACAGGGAGTTCTTGAACCCCGGATGGCCCGTCAGCATGTCGGCGTAGAGCGTTCGGCCGTCGGCCAGCAGGACCTCGATGTCCTTGCGCTCGCCCGGATAGGACCAGTCGAGCAGCACCCGCACCGACGCCGCCCCGGCGCGCAGCCCGATGTCGGCCCGCCGATCGGTGTCCGCCGCGTCACGGGTGATCCGCGCGGACACCACCTCGGCCGGCCCCAGCAGCGACTCGACCAGATCGAACGCGTTGGGGCCGTTGTCGGCGACACATCCGCCGCCGCACCGCCGCGCGTCCAGGTACCAGGTGTCCGCACCCGCGTGCTCCTCGATGCGTTCCAGGTAGCGCACCGTCAGCTTCTCGACCCGTGCCCCGGCGAGCCCGGCTCGCAACCGCCCGACCGCGTGGTTGTACCTGCGGTGGAAGGCGGTGAACAACGGGGCGTCCCCGCGCGCGGCCAGCCGCGTCAGCGAGACGCCCTGCTCCGTGTCCAACGCGAGCGGCTTCTCCACGCACACGGCCACTCCGCGCTCCAGCGCGTCCGCGCACACCCGCGCGTGCGCGTCGTTCGGCACGGTGACCACCACCGCGTCCGGACGTGCCTCGTCCAGCAGCCGCAGATGGTCGGTGTAGACGGGCACCGAGCCGGTCCGCGCGGCCAGCACCGCCGGATCGCGGTCGCACACCGCGCTCAGCCGCAGCGTCGCCGAGCCGCGCAGCGCCGCGAGGTAGAAGCGGGAGATCACACCGAGACCGACGACCCCGATCCGTAGCGGGACCGTCATCGCTCCGCCAGGACGTCCGGTACGGCAAGACCGGCATGTGCCGCGACCTCCGCCAGCTCGGCGTATACCGTCGCGTCCAGCGGGACTCCCGTACTCAGGTGCTCCTCGGCACACCGGTGTTCGTGCCATCCGGGGTAGCGCACCGGCTTCGCCCGGTCGACGGGCGGGCAGGCCAGCAACGCGCCGAACAGGGCGTTCGCGTCGGCCTCGGCCCCCTCGCGCAACGCACCCGGTGCGACGGCCGCCACGAAGAAGCCGATGTCGTCGTCGCGCCCGCCCGGTCCGCCGTCGCCCGCGAGCGCGTCGGGATGCGCGCCCAGCCCCGCGCCGGGCACCAGCGCGGCCAGCACCTCCACCGCGATGCCCAGCCCGAACCCCTTGTACTGCCCGGCCTCGCCCCCCAGCCACATCAGGTGTGCCCGCCCGGCGTCGAAGGCGGCTGGGTCGGTGACGGAGCCGCCCCCGTCGTCGCGGAGCAATCCTTCGGGGACGGGTCGCCCGGCGCGGGCGGCCTGGCGGATGCGGCCGGTGGGGGCCGCGGTGGTGCTCATGTCGAGTACGAACGGGGGATGGTCGCCCGCCGGGGCGGCCACGCTGAGCGGGTTGGTACCCAGCATCGTCACCGCACCGCCGGGTGGCCTGGCGATGCGCTGGCCGCCACAGTTGCTGGCGACCAGTCCGATCATGCCGCGGCTGACCGCGCGCAGCGCGTGGTGCCCGGCGCAGCCCAGATGGGTGGCCCCACGCACGGCCGCCACACCGATCCCGTACTCGGCGGCGCGTTCGGCCGCCACGTCCATCGCGACCCCGGCGACCCACAGGCCAAGCGCCCGGTCGGCGTCGATGAGCACGGCCGCGCCGCGGTCGGCGACCGTACGGGGCTCGGCGTGGGGGTTGACCCGCCCCTCGTCGAACAACGGCAGATAGAGCCGGGTCAGGTTGACCAGGCCGTGCGAGTTCAGGCCGGTGAGGTCGCCGTAGCAGAGCGCCCGCGCGGCCTCGTGCGCCCGCTCGGATGCCAGGCCCCGGGCGGCGAACACCGCCGAGGTGAAACCGAGCAGGTCGGCGTGGCGCACCCGTACGGTCCCCGGCACCGACGACGCGGGCTCGGGGTGCGGTCGCGCGGCTGACAGGG
Source organism: Streptosporangium sp. NPDC005286 (assembly GCF_040607515.1). Lineage (NCBI taxonomy): Bacteria > Bacillati > Actinomycetota > Actinomycetes > Streptosporangiales > Streptosporangiaceae > Streptosporangium > Streptosporangium sp. NPDC005286. The sequence goes on from NZ_JBEXGU010000001.1 coordinate 114,597, forward strand.
TTTGGTTCACGGTCGTCCGTTCGTGTCGTCGGTGAAGGCCAGCAGCAGTCGGGCCACCGCGGCGGCGAACTCCGCGAGCTCGTCGACTCGCGCGAACTCGCCGTCGGCGTGGGCGTTGTTGGCGGCGAGGTCACCGGGTCCCAGCACCACGGTGCAGGCCCCGGCGACCTCCGACATCCAGATGGCGTCGCAGGTGAAGGCGGGCTCGTCGGACGGCCATGGCACGATCCCGGCCGCGTCACGCAGGAGCGCGTGCATCCGGAGGTCACGATCGTCCAGGACGGGCAGGCCGCGCTTGAGCCACTCCAGCCGGGTGATGACGTGCGCCTCGGCGGCGGTTCTGGCGAACAGCGTCGTGCCGGCGAAGGCCGTGACGAACGCGTCGAGACCGTCGTCCAGGGCGGTTCGCAGGTCCCGCTCCAGCCGCCGCCCGGCGGCGGCCGAGGCGTAGGCGAGGTTGAGCAGTAGCGACCCGCCGCCATAGACCTTGTTGTGCAGGGTGCCCGTGTGCAGGCCCGCCACGCACACCGCGCCCTCGGCGGTGTGCCGATCGAGCGCCCGGCCCAGGTGCTGGGCGAGAAAGCCCAGCAGGACGCTGGCGTTGTGCCCGTGGGCGGGGTGGTCGTCGATGGCGTCCATCCCGTCGACGACCACCCGTGCGGTCATCGCCGCCGTGCCGCGCGGCAGGAACCGCAGTCGGGTGGGCTCGCAGAAGACGTTCAGTCGCCCGGTGTAGCCGCGCTCCACCAACGGCCTGGTGCCGAAGACGCCCATGGCACCGCCCTCCTCCCCCGCCACGGCCTGGATCAGAATCCCGATGTCACGGCCGATGGCAGGGCGCAGCGCCCGCGCGGCGCGCACCCCGGCGAGCAGTGCCACCGCGGGCCCCTTGGCATCGATCGCGCCGCGACCGTAGAAGCACTCGCCGTCGAAACGGACGGGTTGCCATCCGGCGACGGTGTCCAGGTGCACGTTGAACATCACGGTGCGGGCGACCGGCAGGGCGGGACCCAGCAGCAGCACCAGGCTGGGCTGGTGTTCGAGGAAACCGGGGATGTCCAGCGCCGCGCGCACGGGTGCCGGGACATCGGGACGGTCAAGCTCGGCCCTCTCGGCGGGCGCATGGTGTACGCCGCGAAAGCCGATCGCGGCGGCGGCGCGGAGGTAGTCGGCCTGCGCCTCGCGCAGCCTGGGCACGGGCGCCTCCGGGCCGGTCTCCAGCGGACCGGTGGTGGGCAGCCGCAGCAGTCGCAGCAGCAGGTCGCGGTCGGCCGGGGTGAGCGGGATCGAGGACACGGCGCGGGCGGGCGGAGCGGTCATCGGAGCTCTCCGGCCGGTGCGGCGACCTGGGCCACAAGCCGTTCCAACGCACGCCCGTACGCCACGAATGCGGCGTGGTCGCCACGACCGGGGTCACCGGGCGCCGCGTCGGTGCTCGCCGCGGCGAGGTGCGGGCGCAGGTGCAGGTGCGGTTCGATGGAGAGCGCCCCGGTGTAGCCATGGGCGAACAGCAGGCGAAGGCATTTCGCGACCTGGGCCTCACCGGTGCCCGGCGGGACGAAGCCGACTCTGCCCTCCGGGCCGGTCACCGCGTCCTTGACGTGCACGTGCACCACGTGCTGGACGACGGCGGCCAGCATCGGCGCCGACGGGTATCCATACGCGACGCCGTTGCCGACGTCGAACAGCAGCCGCAGCGCCGGACTGCCGATGCCGGTCACCAGGTCCAGCATTCGTTCGGCGCGATCGCCCGCCCAGCCCGTGCAGTTCTCGTGTGCCAGCAGCAGCCCGGCGTCCTCGGCGCGCCGCGCCAGCTCACGCAGCCGCCGATGGGCGCGACGGCCCCATTCGGCCTCGGGCAGACCGCCCGAGGGGTAGGACATGACGCGCACCAGGCGGGTTCCCAGAACGGTGCAGCGTCGGGCAAGGACGTCCAGTTCGGCCAGGTCGAGGGCGAAGTCGCCGGTCACGGGTCGGGACCAGTCACCGATCTTGGAGGCGACACAGACCACGGTGACGCCGGCCGCCCGGATGCGCTCCGCCGAGTGGGCGAAGGTGGCCTCGTCCAGCCTCGCGATGGGAAGGCCGCCGATCGTGCGCAACTCCAGGTGCTTCCAGCCCAACTCGTCCAGAGCGGCGAGTTGGCCGGGCAGATCGGGGGCCGCCTCGTCTCCGATCCCGGCCGGCACGACTCCGCCCGGCGGGGCGGGCGTGTGTTCAGCGGACGCCGTGGACACGCCGGACCTCCTTGTGCTGGGCGGTGTCCGGCTCGTGCGCGGTGCACAGATCCTTGGCCTCGTTGAGTAGCCGGACGGCGTCGATCTGCACCGGCAGCGCCCCCGGCGCGGAGGGAAACCGGGCGTAGCGCGTGTAGGCGCTGCGGACGAAGGCGGACAGGGCGTCGTCGGCGAACGCCGAGCAGGTCTGATCTCGGCCCTCGATCACCACCCGGAGCTGGGCGGTGTGGTCCGCGTCGCTGCACGGATAGTGACCGATGAGCGTCGCCCCCTCGAAGTCCAGGGTGATACGGCGCTCGCGCACGGGCGAGGTCAGGTCCGAGTCGATCTCGGTGCGCACGCCGGAATGGTGGTCCAACCGGAGCCTGGCGCGGCCCAGGCGTGGCAACCGAAGCTGGTCGGTCACCATGTCCGTCCAGGAGGCATCGGCGATCCGGGCACCACCGGCCAGGGTGAGCACCACGGCGAGCGCGTGCGGCATCTCGACGTCGAAGGCGGTGGGGTGGCCGGGGACCGTCGCGCTGCGGGTGAACCGGGGCTTGTTCTGCACCACACGGATGCCGCGCAGCCTGCCGAACTCCTCCGAGTCCACCGCCGCACGCAGGCGGTGGGTCAGGGAGCTGTGCAGCCAGTGGGTGGCGACGGTGATGTCCAGGCCCCAGCGTCGCCTCGTGCGTGCGATGGCCGCCAGGCCCATCAGGTCCAGGGCCAGGGGCTTCTCGATGATGATCTTTCGGTAGCCGAGCTCGGCCAGCCGCTCCAGCATGCCCGAACGAATATGCGGCGGGGTGCACAGGTGGACCACGGTGCGGTGGGGTGGAGTGCGCCCGGCGGCCTCCTCCAGGGTGCCGACCGTGACCACGCCGGCGACATCGGGGGGAGGCCGGAACGGGTCGTGGACGATGACCCGCCCAGGGGCGAGCAGGCCCGGGATCGCGGCGCGCACCCTGGACAGTGCCGGCAGATGCAGTCCTTCTCCGGCCCTGCCCATTCCAAGGATGAAGGTATGCAACATGATGCATCAGCGCCTTTCCGAGTTGCCTGTCACATAACTCCGAAACATGTTTTCCCGGGTACATGTCAGGCGTTCGGCGGAATCTTCATTCGCATGGTTCGACGCCACCGCGAGCACCCCGCAAACCGTGCTGCTCCACTCACCGCGTCAGGCTGGATGCCATCGAGCGTCAGATATCGAATATCGGGTGTCGGGTGTCGGGTGCCAGGTGAAGAAACGTGTACGTGGGACCGGGCCGCCGTGATGGGGACATGAATAAAGAGCCGACCGGCACCCCTGAACCCGAAAACCTGGAATTTCGCGCGATCGGGCCGCCGGCCTGTGCGGGTGGGAATTTTCCGGGTGACCTCCGCCCTCGATCACCGGTGGTCATGATTTTGACGGTCGGGTCGGCAGCGAGCCGGACGTGCCTACCGGGCGAACCCGGACCACGTCACGCCGTTCACCTGTCGCGATCAGGCTGTGGAGAAGCTGGACTGTCCGCCGGGCGGGGCGTGCCAGCCATGATTCGGCTCGACCGGAACACCGGGGCCAAGGCAGAGCGGACCCGCGTGGATGAAGACCTTGGAATCGGTCAGGTTGATCAGCAGATGCGCGGTCGGCGGGAGCCGTCTGCATCCACCGGCGGGCAGGTCCCGGTACCTGCCGAGCTCCTCCAACTCGGTGGTGAAGACGATGACCTCGCCCTCGGCGGCCGCACCCGGCCCCGCCCAGGCAAGAACGGCCGTGGCCGACACCACGATCACCCCCAGAACAGCACCGAACAGCTTCATTCGCCCCTCCTGGATGGTCTTGAAGCATGCCACGAAAGATCTCGGTGCCCCGGCGTCGTCCATACGGAACCACCGACATCGGCCATCATCAGGTAATGGAAAGTAATGTGTCAATCACTCTGGGTAATGAAAATCCGAAGCCGGTCACCCCGGCGAACGTGCCGGCTCCGCGCGCCGGTCGAGCCGTACGGTGACCGTCTGCGAGCCGCCGCCCCGGCCTGCCAGTCGTCCGAGGGCGAGGGTGAGGCTCGCGCCGGTCGTGGCACTCGTCAGGAGCGGGTGTTCGCCGAGCACCTCGGCCACCGGCCGGTCCCAGGTCACGATCAGCTCGTCCAGGTCGCGCCGGGGATCCGACACGGTCAACGTGGCCGTACCGTCGCCGCGCTCCCTGACCAGGACCGCGCACGGGGCGGAGGCGGCCAGGCCGCCGACGGCTCCGTCGTTCCAGAAGTTGACCGCGGTGATTCCGAGAGACGGGACCCGGACGCCCTGCTGCCGGGCGGTGTTGGCGAGCACCCGCGCCCAGCCGGGGTCGGCGGCACGGGCCCGGGTCTCCGCCCGGCTCGCCCCCGGCAGGAGAAGGTAGACGTAACCGGCCGAGTCCGGGTCGACGCCGTGGTCCAGCCAGAGCGTCACGTAGCTCCGGGTCACCTGGCCTGCCGTACGTTCCTCGCGCAGCGTGCGCAGCCGGGTGGGACAGGGCAGGACGTAGCCGCCGTGCCCGGCCAGATGTGCCCAGCCCTCCCGGTCGTCCACGGTGAGGGGCGCGCCGGTCCTGCGGTTGTCCACGACGGTCTCGACCACCGCGCCGTCCTCGCTCGTGATCCCGGCCCCCAGGCAGAGCACCGCGTCGTCGAGGAAGAACCACGACTTGAAAGCCTCCATCGTGCTCTCGAAGCCGTTCAGGTGCTGGCCGACCGTCGCGTAGGTGCCGTCGGTGGCGCCGCCCACCCAGCGGGCGGGCGGGCAGGTGTCGCCCCAGGCGTTACCGGCGCCGTCGGCCAGCCGCCGGGTGGAGACGGTCGTGCCCGGCAGGCGGTAGGGGTCGACGGTGGGCCAGAAGGAGTCCGAGTACTGGTCGCCGTGCCCCTCGCCCCACCAGTAGAGCATCCCCGAGCCGGTGTGCCAGCCGCGCCGGTTCTCGCCGTTGCCGTGCTCGTAGTGGCCGATCCGGTACGAGGCCATGCTGAGTCCCGCGCACCAGGCCGGCCTGCGGTGAACGGCGCGGGCGCTCATCGCCGTCAGCCGGTGCCCGAGCGGTTCCTCGGCCGCCGGGATCGCGTCGTCGTCCAGGGCCGCGGCGAGGCGGGCGTGAAACCCCAGGTCGCTCCTCTCTGCCGCGTCGAGCATGGGTCTGGAGGTGTCGCGCAGCGCCCACCCCTTGACCATGCCCTGCCAGCGGACCCGCTCGGCGGCGGAGGCCGCCTCCCCCAGCAGCAGGACCGCCGCGGCGATGTCGCGTCCCCTGCGGTGGTCGCCGTACGGTTCCCTGCCGATCCCCCGGCCGCTGACCAGGTCCATGCAGAAGCCGTCGTGGACGAACGGCGCGAACGACTTCTCGACGCCGTCGAAGACGACCTGCCTGTTCGGATCGGTGATCTCCCATGGCGAGCCGCGCAGCACCGCGAACAGTGTGGCGAGCCCGGACAGCAGCACCACCCCGTACCCGCCCTGGTAGGGGACGGAGGTGTGCTGGATGAACGAGCCGTCCCGATAGAACCCGTCGCCCTCGAAGACGTGGCGGAAGACCGGGGAGAGCGCGGAGGCGGCCGACGCGGCCTTCCCGGAGTCGGAGCCGAGGGTGGCGCGGAGCAGCATCACCGTGCACAGGTCCACCCGGTTGGCCCCGGTGCTGGTGCCCTCGTAGTCGTTCAGGCGGCACTCGGGGAGAAAGTGGTCCACCGCCTCCTGGAGCGCCCCGCTTCGTGGGTCTGTCAGGTGCGGACCGATCAGCACGGCCGCGTCGAGGAGCTTTCTGGGAACGCCGATCTGCCAGTTCCACCAGTTGCCCGCCGGGTCGGCGCCCGCGGCGTACACTCACCGCCGGTAGTGGTCGATGCCTTCCGCGACGGCGGCGGCCAGGTTCGCGTCGCCGGTCAGCCCGGTGCCCGGCAGCGCGTACACGCGGGCCATGGTCCGCAACCGCGCCGGAGTGTCGGTGAAGGAGGGGAACGCCAGCCCTGGCCAGAGCCAGGTGTCGGCCGGTGCCATGGTGTCCCGGTACAGGGCGGCAGTCGTCCCCAGCCTCGCCAGCCGGATGCGGTACGGCTCGGCGGTCGGGTCGAATCCCGACCCCGTCGTCACCTCACGCCAGCGGCGGCGCAGCAGGGCGAAGGAGTCGCCCTCCGCGGGCGCGGTACGCGCCGGAACCAGCGCTCCAGCCGCGGCGGCACCGCCGAGCTGGAGAAATAATCGCCTGGAATATCCGCTCACATATAGATTGTGAGGCGACGGTCACCGCCGCCCCGGATGCTAAGCCGTACCGCCTCACGCGCTCGGGCACTCCGGACTTCCGCCGGAGGCCGCCCCACCCGGGCATGAGGGCGCCTCGCTCGCGGCCTGTCCCGAGCGAGGCGCCCAGCCCTGGCCGACGGGCTGTCAGCAGCCCTTGGTGATCTTCTTCAGGTGGTGGCGGGTGACCCAGAACTTCTTCTTGCCGCTCGTCTTACCGTTGGTGATCAGACACTTCGTGGTGGTCTGGCCGCCACCGGCCCTGAAGTGGAGCTTCGCCTTCGCCTTGTGCGAGCAGTGGTTGTTGAAGTAGACAGTCGTGGAGTCGTTACTACCCGTGCCCCAGGAATAGCTGGCCTTCTTTCCCGCGGGCTTGGAGCAGGCGATACTCGCCCTCTTGACGTCCAGGGTTCCGGCCGTGTCCGCGGACTTCGCCGCCACCTTGGCGGCGGGCGCCGCGGCCTGAGCCGTGGCGGGAGACCGGTGCCGCCCGGTGAAGCGCCGCCTGCCGCGCGGCGCCCGGTTCCGCCGGGCCGCCCAACCATGATCGGGTACGCCACCCGGTGGCGCCAGGGAATCGGATACGGCGCCCGGGGAGCCGTGATCCGACGGGAGTCAGAGGTCCACGTCGTGGGAGGCGATCACGTGGACCCCCTCGGGATGCCGGCCCGCGGGAGTGACCAGGACCCGCCTGCCCTGCTCCCGGTAACCGTGTTCGGTCAGCCACATCAGGGCATACGGGCCGAGGTCGCTGAAATCGATCGGGGAGTCGGGCGAAAAGAGGTCCTTGCCCGACGAAGTACCGCCGGTGTCGCCTTCGACGATCGACAGGGTGTAGGTGGTCATGGCAGCCCCCGAGCCGTAGTTGTCCTCGGGGTGCTCCATACCCGGTCACCCGGGTTCTGCTCTCGGCTCCCGGTTTCCCCGTCCCGGACGCCGACCCCGGATGCCGGACATCAGGCGGCGCCCACGGCCCGGCTGCCACACATCACCCGAAGCACCACTAAAGGCAATATAAAGGATATATAGGTATATAGTGGACGGAAATTTCCCTCCAGGAGGAGTCCCTCCCCGCAGCACATGTGGTTGATCGCGAAGAGCGGCCCGGCCCAGGCCGAACCGGGTCATATCTCCGGCGCCGCCGCCCTCCCCGATCGCTCCTCCGACACGCTCACCAGCAGACCCGGAAGCCATGTCATGAGTCAGGACAGCGCCAGCCCGTATGTCGACTTCGAGATCGACCTCACCCTTGAGGAGACTCGCCGCCGCGCCGCCGTCATGGCGGCGCTGGAGCCGGACTGGGATCCGCCGGGGGTGCTGCGGGCCGAGGAGGAGGCGTACGACCTCCTCTACTCCGGCCTCGACAGCCGGCAGCAGGAGATCTACGACATGCTCGTGGCCGCCGGCGTGCTTCCCCCCAGGGAGTCCGGCCGTGCCGCTTGACCCACACGCCGACTTCGGACGCAGGGCGTGGGTGCCCTGCCCCGGCTGCCAGGACCACCGCGACTGCGACGACTGCCTCGGCGGCCGCAACTGCGGGGAGCACTGGCGCTACCTCATCGGCAACACCGGAAGCCTGCTGCACCTGCAGTGCCCGGGATGCACCCACCTGTGGAACCACGAGACGGGCTTCGGCGCGGGCGGCCGGACCACCTCCGGCTGACCTGGCCAAAGGTGTCAACGTCGCCCACGTGCGCGACGAATGCGAGCGGGTCAACGGCATCCTGCGACAGCTCCCCGACCGGGACCATCACTCGCCGACCGAGGCCGGCAAGGCGTTCGGCGAGGTCGCCCGGCGTTATCTGGAGGGGGTCTCCTACCCGGCCCAGCGCGAGCACCTGGTCGCGGAGGCCAGGACCCGGGGAGCTCACCAGGTGGTGGTCGACTCGCTGCTGATGATCCCGGAACGGGAGGACGCGGTTCTGGTGGAGCTCATCGAGTTGGAGTAGACGGCTCCCCTGCCCGGGTGGGACGTTTCGCGTCGGCACCGGGCCTCCCCACCCGCGTTCGTCGCGGGCCGATCGCATGCCCGACGGGCCGTTCGGGGCACCCCTCCTGAGGCGGGAGACCGTCGTCCCCCGGCGGGCACGGAAAAGACGGAGCTCCAATTCCCGGAACGGGGTCCGAGGCCGAACAGCCGAACCCGGGAAACGCATTCATATCAAGTTGTTATGGAGCTTGTACCAATCCGGAGTGTGAAAGGTTTTCGCGATCACTTGCCCCCTGCGGGACGCCCGGCCGGAGACCGGAAAGCCCAACGGAAGGTGAACAACGGGCTTGCTCTGGAAAAAGGGCAGTTCACCAAGGGGCACGGAAGGTCACCCGAAACCCAGAGATGACGGCACATCTCTAGAGAACTACTGGTACGGTCCATCGACAGGATGCCAGCAGGTGGGGGCAGTCCGTGTTTCGGACAGCCCATATATCGACTTAGGTGTTATTTATAATCAAATAGCCATAAGTACCAATTACTAAGCCCTTTACCTTCCCAATAGATCACGGTCAGTCTAATATTTGGACCTATGTCATGGCGTGCATCAGATTTCCCAGATGGACAGGCTGGGTCCTATGGCCGTGGCAGTGCTTCCTCCAGGCATGATTCCGAACAGGGATCCGACTGGCATCCCGAACGCCTCCTGTCATTCGATTGGCGGAAGGTCATTCTGTTCACGGCGGTTTTAGCGATCATCGCCGCCTCCGCGATCTGGCTCGCGACCAGAGAGCCCTCCGGTCCGTCCCTCGCGGCGAACCCCACCCCCGACTCCTCGGACGCCGGCTGGGAGAAGGCCGTTTCCTCGCCCTCACCGACGCCGTCCTCCTCACCCCCCACCCCCGGACCAACCCCGAAACCCGCAAAGAGCGGTAGGTCCTCTCCTCGCCCCGAGGCGACCGGTACGGAGAAACCCCCCACGGAGAAGCCCCGTACGGAGAAACCCCGGAGCGAGACGGAAACCCCCCCGCCCGACACCGACTCGCCGGCCGCGTCCCGCCCGCCTCAGCTCACCGTCAAGGAGGCGTACGGCATCCACGGCCGCTACCAGCGAGGGCTGTCGGCCGCCCAGAGCAGGAAGGACCAGGCCGCCATGGCGAAGCTGGAGCACGGGCTCGCGCTGGAGATGACGCGGGCCGGCTTCAAGACCGCCGAGATGGAGAAGAAGTCGCTGGCCTCGGGGATATGGCCCAACCCGCAGATGTGGATCCCGCGCCACGTGAACGGCACCGCCGACTGGTTCGTGGCGGTCTCGTACGAACCCGGTGTCGCCCGGATCGTCGACGTGATGAGCTCGGCCCCCGGTGGCTGGCGGCTCGTCGCCTCGGCCGCCGACACGCGTGCCACCCCGGCGCGGTTCCCCAAGATAGCGACCGACGCCGAAGGCTACGCGACGAGCCTGCCGGAGAACGCCACCGGGCTGAGCGCGACCCCTCGCCAGATCGCCCGCGCACACCTGGCGAGTCTGGAGAACGCCGAGGTCGACGCACGGTTCGACGAGGGGCCGTGGACCAGCGAGGCCGCACTGTTCTGGCAGCAGGAGCGGGCGCAGCTGGGACAGGCCGACTGGAAGCTCACGCTGTCGTACCGGCTTGAGGGACCGGTACGCACGCTCAGGACCAGTGACGGGGGCGCCCTGGTCTGGTATGGAGCCCGATCCACCGAGGTCCGCGAAGCGGAGCGGGAGGGCGCGACGGTCAAGCTGAAGGGCTCGGCCGCCGTCCGCACCCGCGGTAAGGCCTTCGCCCACTCGGTGAGCGCCACATACGGACGCATGTATGTGACATATGTCCCCCCTGCCGGCTCGAACGAGCCCGCTCGCGTGCTGGGCGAGTGGAGCGACGTCCTGGAGAGCCACGGCGACTGACGTTTCACCGGAAGAAAAGGAACATTCATAATGACACCCTCACGTAAGCCATCACGCGCGACGGTGCTCACTGCGAGTGTCGCGATCGGCGTCTTCAGCGCCGGCGCCGGGCTGGGAACCGTCATCGCCGTCCGCTCCGACCCCGGCGGGGGGCAGGTGATGCGGCTGGCCGCGGGCACGTATCTCCTCGACGACCAGGCCAAGGCCTGGTCATCGAGCGCGTCTTCCGGCAGTGATCAACCGGTCCCGCTCTCCGGCGCCGACGCGGGCAGCACCATCGCGGGCGGTGCACGCAGGGGTGACTCCACGGACCCGCGGGTCTGTCTGACCACCACCACCGACGGGCACGCGGTCGAGGCATCGGGGGAAGGCTGTGTCGCCCTCCCGGTCCTGGCCCTGGCCGCCGCCGCAGCCCCTCTCGCACAGCGGCCCGGAAACCCCAAGAGCACGCCGACCCCGCCACCGCCCAAGACGACCACGGCGGCGAAACCCTCGACCCCCACGACGAATGCCCCGGCCCCCAAGGCCACCTCGGCGCCGGTGCAGCCCGCCCCCAACCCGGGGCCGGTGCAACCCCCGGCTGCACCACCGGTGGGGAATCCTCAGCCCGTCAAGCCCCCGGCCCCTCCGGCGCCGACGCCGACGGAGAAGGTCAGCGGAAACATCTCGCAGAGCGAGAGCGAGAGCGGCAGCGTCATCGAACACCCCGCGGAGAAGAAGATCGAGGTGGTCTCGCCGCCCAAGCCTGCTCCTGAGGCCGGCAGGACGAAGTCCTCGGGCCCCTCACTGTCATCACAGCCCCAGCCCCCCGGCGGGAACCGAACCTCGCAACCGCAACCCCCCGGCGGGAACAAGCCCTCCCAGCCTCCCGGCGGGAACCGAACCTCCCAGCCACAGCCCACCGGCGACAACAAGTCACAATCCCAGCCTCCCGGTGGCAACCGAACCTCCCAGCCAGGGGAGACGGCACCGCACACCCGGCCGACGGGCACCCTGCGGCCGGCGATCCGGTCGGGTACGGGCCAGCCGATCGTGCCCTCCGGCGATGTCAGGCCCCCCACGGCGCCCGTCGTCGTGCCCCCCGCGACCAGGCCGACGGACGACGCGGGCGCGCCTTCGCCGAGGAAACAACCGTCGGCCCCGCCGAGAACGGTGACGCCGACAGCGCCCGGTGGCAGCCTGAAGCCTGTCCAGCCGCAGCCGCAGCCGTCCGCCGGTCCCGACGGAACCGTGCTCATGCCGGCCACGCCGCAACTCCCCGGCGGCCAGAACGGCGTCTCGCTGCCGGTCTTCGAGGACCCTGAGCTCCTGCGGCGAGCCTACGAGGCCCTCGGGCTGGACAGGGGCATGCGCTACACGGACGAGAACGGCGTGTGGGATCTCAACATCGCCCCGCCGGGCACGCCACCATGCCGCAACTACACCGCCGAGGAGCTCCAGGCGCTGAGCACGTCCCAGGGGCCGAGCCCGGCTCAGAGCGGCCAGACGATCCCCCGCGACTCGTGCCTGTGGCCCGCGTTCATCCGCTGGCTCTACGCGGAGCCCGCATCCGGCGAGGTCAGCAACTGGACCAAGTTCACCGGCCTGCCCCAGCGGAACCTGGAACTCGTGGTGACCGACCCCGCTCCCGCGCCGCTTCCCCAGCCGGTGCCCGACCAGGTCCAGCCCGACCAGGTCCAGCCCGACCAGGTCCAGCCCGATCCCGGCCAGTCCCTTCCCGGCCAGAACCTTCCCGATCAGCCCGACCAGGGCCGGCAGGTTCCCGCACAGCCCGATCCCGGCCGGTTGAGCCCGGCTCAGCCGGGCACCGGAGACGGTGCCCCCTCACAGTGGGGGCGCGGCGAGAACGATCGAAACCGGACCTCCCCCTTCCAGCCTGACCAAGGCCAGGTCGAGCCGGACCCGGTCGGATACGACGGCCAATGAGCACACCCACCGGAACCGGGCGTTTCGCGCCCGGCCCCGGCCAGGGGGCGGCCTGGGTGCGCGAGCACGGCGCGCACCTGATGGACTACGCCGCCTCCCGCCTCGAATCCGGCCGGGCACGCGCGGCGGTCGTCGCCGCGCTGGCGGCCGGCCGGACCGAGGCCGCCCCCGAGGGCGTCACGGTCCGGGGACGGTTGCTGGCCGCGCTGCGACGTGACTGCCGCACCTCCACCAGCCACCGGGAGCGGTACGTGCCGGGTTCGGGGCCCGGCATGCCCGATGCCCTGCTGATCGAACGGGTGTGGACGATCGTCGACCCCCTGGGCACGGAGACGCTCAGGCTGATGTACCGCCACGCGCTCGGCATGGAGGATCTCCCCTACGTGCTGGGAATGCCCGCCGACGAGATCGGCAGGCTCGCCACCCGTACCCAGGATCTGATCGAGACCCTGGTGAGCGGGCTGGACGCGCTCGCCAACGGGCGGCGTACCTGTCCGGAGCTCGCCCCGCTGGTGGAGGCGGTCTTTCCCGGCGTCTTCCCCACCGGTAGGCCCGGTGGGCAGGCACCCTCCGCCATCGATCCCGACGACGCCCGGACGACCCTGCTCTCCCACATGATCAGGTGTTCCGTGTGCACGCGGCCGATCAACATCCGCTACACGGTCCCACAGATGATCTCCCACCCGCCGGTCGCGCCGCTCTCCGCCGAGGAGCGGCAGCGGCTCACGGACTCGCTGCCCCCGGAGGCGGTCCCGCCCGCACACCCGGCCGCGCTGCTGCCCGCACCTCCCGCCGAGGGCCGGTCCTCCGTCCTCCCCGCTCCTCCGGCCGGGAGCGGTGTCCCCGCCGCTCCGGTACCGCCGGCCGTGGCACTGCCCGCGCCCAGGGTCGGCACACCTCCCTATCCGCCGGTGGCCTCGAAACCGCCGGCGAAACCATCGGCGAAACCACCGGCCACGACGTCAACGGGCACGGGGTCGGCGAGTACGGTCACGCCACCGGCCGGCGGGCCGGCGGCGGGCGCCTCCGATCCCTCCGGCCTGCCCCCGCTGCCCGCCCTGCCACCCCGCAGGACCCGGCCGGTCCGCCCACCGTCCGCACCCCCCGTACCCGGGCACGACACCCCGCTGTACGACGCCCTGCTCACCCAGGCATGGGCGCGCGAGGTCCTCGCCCAGAGCGAGGAGATCACCGGCACCATCCCCAGGCAGGCGCCACCCGCCTCTCAACCTGTCGCCAGGGCCGAGCCCGTCGTCATCGCGGGGCAGGCGTCCGTCGAGATGCGCGACGACACCCAGGTTCCCGCGCTGCGCTTCCACACCGAACCCGACGACCGCCCCGACGAGGAGCGGATCGAGATGGGGATCCGCGTGCTGGAGGCGCTCAGCTGGGCCGGTACCCGGATCAGGAACATGACGATCAAGATCGTCATCATCGTCGTGGCAGGCGCGGCCGGCACCCTGACCGGAATGAACCTTCTCGGCCCCGCGATCGAGTCAAAGGAGCCGGCCAGGTCGCTGCAGGCGTCCACCAGCCAGACCACCCAGGCTCCCCCCACCGCGGGCGCGCCGGCGCGACGAGACGGACTCGCCTCTCGCCTGCGGGTCCCGCCCGTGGTGACGCTGGACGAGTTCGGCCAGGGAAGCATGGTCCTCACCGTCTCGGGAGAGCCGTTGAAGTGGCGGATATCGGCTCCCGGCCTGGCCGTGAGCCCTTCCGACGGCACGTTGCGGGAAGGGGTCACGCAGGTGATCAACCTGCGGGCCCACCGGATCCGCAACTGGTGTGGTGCCCCCGCCTCCGTCACCGCTCCGCTGACCGTTCACGGCCTCGACGACTCGATCAGTACGACGGTGCGCTGGCGGACCTGCTGACAGCCCCGTACCCCTCCCTGCGAAAGGAACTTGGCAATGACAGATACCTCCCCCCATATCCAGACATCACCGCCCGCTCCGGCCGAGCAGTTCCATGAAACGGTCCCGCTCACCGCGGAACACCTGCTCACCAACCGCCGTCCTGAGCCCGCCGGAGGATGGCGCCGCCTCGTCTGGCAACTCTCCGGCAGGCGCATCATCCCCGCGGAGTCGGCGGCGGAGCTGGAACGGCGCACGCTGATGGCGCAGGCACAGACCCCCGTCGCGAGCGGGCACCACCGGATCGCGGTCATGAGCCTCAAGGGCGGGGTGGGCAAGACCACGACGACCGTCGCCCTCGGCAACACCCTGGCCTCCCTGCGCGGCGACCGGGTGATCGCGATCGACGCCAACCCCGACCGCGGGACCCTGGGCCTCAAGGTCAAGTCCGAGACGGCCGCGACCATCCGCACCATGCTGGCCGAGGCCCCCCACATCCTGCGCTACGCCGACGCTCGTGCCTTCACCTCGCAGTCCCCCGCCCGGCTTGAGGTCCTCGCCTCCGACACCGATCCGGCCGTGAGCGAGGCCTTCAACGCCGAGGACTACCGCACCGTCGCCGGTCTCATCGAGCGCTACTACTCCATCTGCATCACCGACTGCGGTACCGGCCTGCTCCACGGGGCCATGGGCGCGACGCTGGAGCTGGCCGACCAGATCGTGCTGGTCAGCCTGGTCGCGGTGGACGGGGCGAGCTCTGCCGCCGCGACGCTGGACTGGCTGACCGCCCACGGCCACGCCGACCTGGTCAGGAACGCCATCGTCGTGCTGAACGCCGTGGAGGCCAAGTCCGACGTGGACCTGGACCTGCTGGAGCGCCACTTCACCTCCCGCTGCCGCGCGGTGATCCGTATCCCCTACGACCCGCACCTCAAGGAGGGTGCCGAGGTTGACCTGGTCCGCCTGCGGCCCACGACCCGGGGCGCGTACCTCCGCCTGGCAGCGGCGGCCGGGCAGACGTTCAACCAGCGCACCGATCGGAGCCACTAGTGCGCCATGTCGCCGACGATCCCGGGCTGAACTGGGATCTGGGCCCGCCGCCGAACGCTCGGCGCCGGATGATCATCGTGGTCGTCTCGATCGTGGGGGCGATCCTGCTGGCGGCCGCGGCATGGCAGCTCCTGCGATCCGAACCCGAAACCGTGAGCGCCTCCGTACCCGTCGGGAACGCCGGGGACACCGTCATGCTCGCCCCGCCCTCCGGTTACGAGGGCGCGGCCGGCTACCCCGTCGGATTCCCCCGCAGCGAGGTGGGCGCGATCTCGGCCGCCGCCGCCGCGCTGGAGGCGGCGTGGACCCTGGACTCCGCACAGGCCGAGCAGGCGGCGCTGCTGTACGCGGCACCCGAGCAGCACGACGCGGCACGGGCCGGCGCCCGCGAGGCCGTCGCCGGATGGCGCGAAATCCTCGGCCTTCCCAAGGACGGGGCGCTACCCGACGGCGCCGCCATGCGGACACGGACGGTCGGCGTCCAGTGGAAACCCCGCGGCCAGGATCAGACGCAGGTCTCGGTCCTGGTCCAGGTGACCGCCACCCGGGGCGTCGGGGACACCGAACCGACCTTCTCCAACTCGTACGCCATCAGCCTGCTCATGCGCTGGCAGCCCGGCATGCGCGGCGCGAACCAGGGGGACTGGGTCAACATCCGCGACCCCCTGGCAACCTCCGTGCCGCCGGTCGCCCTGCCGGGCACCCCCGAATTCACCACCGCCGGCTGGAGACCCATCTCCGGCCCAAAGCCCACCCCATAGATCCAGGAAGAGCCATCAATGCCCCCACGTAGCTCGTCCCGGCGAGTCAGCTTACTCTCCGGCCTACTGCTGGCCGCGGTATCCGCGACGACAAGCGCGATCATCGCCCAGCCGTGGGCCGCCGTGGCGGATCCCGCCGTGAGCACCACCTCAGGCCCGATCCAGGAGGCGCCCCCCCAGCAGGAGGCCGTCTCCGAGATCGTGATCCCCTCCGTCCAGAGGGAGAGCTCCCCGCCCACCCAGACGAGACAGTCCCGCCCCACCGAGGCCCCCGTGGCCCAGAGGGAGAGCCCTCCCCCCACCCAGACGAGACAATCCCGCCCCACCGAGGAGAAGCCGGCGGAGGAGCCCAGGAGTTCCACCGGCGAGACCGAGGAGACCGCGCCGGTCTCCCGTAACAGCCCCGGTACGAGGAACGCCGCGCCCGCCCCACAGGAGGAGGTCCCCGCCGAGGAGACCACGGCGGCTCGGCAACCCGCACGGACCAGGACCACCGCATCGGCGGACCCGGTGCTCTCCAGGACGCGTCCGACCGGGGAACCACCCGCGAACACCACCACCAAGCGCACCACCGAGCCGACGACGCCCCCGAAGCCCACCCAGACGCCACCAAAGAGCACGCAGCCCACCAAGCCTCCTGGGGGCACCGAACCGTCGGCCACCACGTCGAACCCGCCGTCCGCGACGCCGGCCCCCTCCGACACCCCCGCGCCGAAGCCGAGTGAGACGGCCACCAGCCCGGCCGCGACCCCGCCGGCCACCACGGCACCGGCCAGCACCCCCAGTCCCACGAGGCCGACACTCCCGAAGCCGACACTCCCGACGCTCCCGAAGCCGACGCTCCCGACACTCCCGAAGCCGACGTCGGTCCCGCCGAAGGCGACGCCGAAGGCGACGCCGAAGCCCTCGGCGAGTCAGCCCACCATCCCCACCACGCCACCGCACACGCCACAGCCCGCCCCCGCGCAGACCGGCGTCTACGAACCCACCCTGCTGAGCGAGTGGGTCCGTGACAACCAGCCCCAGGCGGTGAACTCCTCCCCACGGACCGTCGTGCCGCCGCCCTCGTTCAAGCGCTCCTCCGCGGAGGTGTGCGACCCCGCCGACATCGCCTCGTGCTGGAGCCTCGCGCCCTGGCGGAGCCGTACCGCGGAGTCTCCTGACGCCCTGCCGGTCTCGAACCAGGGATCGTCGCCGTCGAACGCGCCCCGCTGGGCGTTCGCACCGCCGCCCCAGTCCGCCCAGCCGCTGTTAAGCCCGATGAGGACGGCGGCCCCCAGCCCGACGACCGTCGGCTGCTGGAGCTTCAGCCCCTCCAAACTCTGCGCCAGGTCCTGGGAGGAGTGATCATGATCACCAGATCCCACGTGCGGGTGGCCGTACTCAGCATGGTGGCCGCGCTGGCGGTGAGCACTCTCAGCGCGGCCCAGGGAGAGGTGGTCACGGCGGCGCCCTGCGCCCCCGCCACGACCGGCGAGGCCAGCGCCGCGCAAGCCCTCAACTGGGGCACACCGTCCTGGTGCGCGGAGTTCGACGACTACCTCAACGAGTCCGACTGGGTGTTCTACGACTCGGCCGGGCACGCGGGTAACGGCCGCCGCTCTCCGCAGCAGCTCTACCTCGGCAACGGGGCGCTCTACCTGTACGGCCGTGAGGACGGGACCACGGCCGGGCTGGCCGCCCGTCACGACCAGGCCTACGGGCGCTGGGAGACTCGCATCCGCCTGTACCCGGGCGCCGGGTCGTACCATCCCGTCGCCCTGCTGTGGCCGAAGGACGGCGGCGGCAACGTGCAGAGCTCCACCGGCGAGGAGGTGGACTTCCTGGAGGTCATCGACGACCCGAACAGGCAGCGGCCGAACTTCTTCCTGCACACCCCGCAGGGACAGGAGCAGGCCCACGCCAACATCGACATGACCACCTGGCACACCTACGCGGTGGAGATCACCCCCAACAGCGTCGTCGGCTACATCGACGGGCAGGAGTGGTTCCGCTCCGGCAACGCCACCCGCAGTTCGATGTCGGTCTGCCTGCAGCTGGACTGGTTCCCGGGCCAGGGCAGCTCGGGAGAGGCGTGGATGGAGGTGGACTGGCTCCGCATCTACCCGTCCGGGACGGGCGTCGCGGGCTGACCCCATCTCGGTAGGGCGGGAGGGCGCGGGACATGGGTCCCGCGCCCTCCTCACGTTCCCGGGCAGGCTGGTCCACGGGGAAACGGGCGGCTGGAAGGTGCTCAGGCGAGCTGGGCGCCCTGCAGCCCGGCGTAGGCGCCGCGCAACCGCATCAGCTCGTCGTGAGTGCCCATCTCCTGGATCCCGCCTTCGCGCATGACCACGATGCGGTCGGCGCCGCGGATGGTCGACAGCCGGTGAGCGACGACAAGGACCGTGCGCCCGGCGACCAGTCGGGTCAACGCCTCCTGGATGAGCGCCTCCGAGCGGGTGTCCAGGGCGGAGGTGGCCTCGTCCAGGATCAGCACACGCGGGTCGCGGATCAGGGCGCGGGCGATGGCCAGACGCTGGCGCTGGCCGCCCGACAGACGGGCGCCCCGCTCTCCGACGACCGTGTCGAGGCCGGCGGGGAGCCGGTCGATGAACTCCAGCGCGTTGGCGTCCTGGAGCGCCTGCCGCACCCTGTCGGAGGGGACGTCGGCCATGCCGTAGGTGACGTTCTCCCTGATGCTGCCCTCGAACAGGATCGACTCCTGCGGTACGACGGACAGGAACCTGCGGTAGGTCCGCAGGTCCAGCGTCTCCATGTCACGCCCGTCCAGCAGGATCCGGCCGGAGTTGGGACGCACGAAGCCGACGATGAGGTTGAGCACCGTCGACTTGCCCGCTCCCGAGGGGCCGACCAGCGCGATCGTCTCTCCGGGGGCCACCGTGAGGTTGAACCCGGTGACCGCGGTGCCCTCTCCGTAGGAGAACTCGACGTCGCGGAACTCGATCTCGCCGCCGACGGAGACGACCTGCTCCTTGCCCGCGTTGTGCTCCAGGTCGGGCGCCTGGAGCACCTCGCCGATGGATCGTACGGAGGCCAGCCCCTTGCTGATCACCGGGGTGAGGCTGAGCAGGGAGGTGACGGCGGAGGTGAGGGTGGCGAAGAAGGTGGTGAGCATGACCACGTCGCCCGCGGTGATGGGGATGACCTGGTAGTAGGCGACGAGCGCGGAGCCGGCGAGGAAGGCGACACCGAGCGTGTTGAGCAGGATCCAGGCCAGCGCGCCGAAACTGCCGTTGAGCAGGTCCAGCCGGAGCCCCTTGCGCAGCACCTTGGTCAGCGTGCCGTCGACGCGGTGCAGGGCGTCCTGTTCCAGGCCGTGCGCGCGGGTGATCGGGATGAGCGTGGTCATCTCGCTGACCCGGGTGGACAGCTGCTCGACCTCGCGGCGGAAGCTCTCGTTGTCGTCGCGCAGCCGGGTGCGCATCCGCATCACGAGCAGCGCGGCGGCGGGTACCACCACCAGGAAGACCGGCATCGCGGCGGGCACCCGCACGGCGATCACCACCAGGCCCCCGGCCAGCATGGTGAGCGCGGACAGGCCCATGTCCGCCGCCTGCTGGCTGGTCTGCTCCACGCTCTCGACGTCCCGGATGACCTTGGTCTGGAGTACGGCGGCGCTGACCCGCGAGTGGTAGCCGATGGAGAGCTGCTGCATGCGGCGGCAGAGCGCGGAGCGCAGGTCCGTCCCCATCCGGCGGATGGCTCCGTGCAGGCAGCGGACGTAGAGCAGGTGGAGGGGATAGTTGAGGAGCAGCAGGACGAGCAGCACGCCCGCGTTGACCCACAGGTGCGCGATCGGGCCGTGACCGACCACGATGTCGACGACATTGGCCGTGATCAGCGGCAGCAGCCAGGTGGGGCTGTGCTTGAAGAGGAAGGCGAAGACCGCCACGAGCAGCCTGAGGCGGTCCTCCCGGAAGAGATAGGCGAGCGTACGCATTGGATGCTCACCGCGGTAGCGATGATCGAGAGCGCCAACCACAAATCCCCCAAATAATGGTAGATCTCCGGTCAATCCTCTCGTATCGAAATTTCGCCCGCGTGACAAGCCCGCGCGTGCCGCCGCCGGACCACCCCGCCCGTCGCGAGCCGTTCAGTCCCTCGCTGAGGGAAGCCTCATCTCCAGGAGCTGGCCGGGCCAGTCGCCGACCTTGAAACTCTCGGTCCTGGTGAAGCCCTGGCTCTCGTAGTACGCCACCAGGCGGCCGTCGTCGCCGCCGTAGCAGTCGACCCGCAGCAGCGCGACCTCCCGCTCGACGGCCTCGGCCCTGGCGCGCTCCAGCAGGGCCGAGCCGACCCCACGACCGTGGAACCGCTGGTCGATGACCAGCCCCTGGACGTACAGCTCGGGCTCGGAGGCGGGGGTGACGTAGGGCATCGCGGACCCCACGACCAGACATCCCGCGGGCCGGCCGTCGAGTTCGGCGACGCGCATCCCGCCGGACGTCGCCCATGAGGTGACACTCTCCGCACGGGCCGCGTCAGTCGAGAACGGTTCGCTGCCCCACTGGCCGGTGCGCCCCTGGGAGGTCAGCCACGCCACCGCGCTGTCGAACATCGCCAGGACAGCCGGTACGTCGCCGAGGTGCCCGTCACGGATAATCACCGGCGGATCGTAACAGGACATGAACCCCTATACGGGATATGCCGCGTAAAGGATCTCACCGCGCCGGAAGATCAGTACACTCGGCGACGGCCGGAGTACGGCTCCTTGGTCACGGGCGCATGCCGTGGCCCCTTCCCCCCCGGGAGTCACGTGAGCAGCGGAGTGATCGGCGCGTTCCCCGAGCCGCCCCCGGTTCCACCCGGCCGGCGCTCGTTCCGCCCTGGTCGCAGGTGGCTGTGGTGGCTGGTGGCCGCCGTCACCGCCGTGCTGCTCGTGGCGGGCGGGACCGTGGCCGGCGCGTACGTCAAGCTGACCGGCAACGTCAAGCACGTCGAGGTCACCGCGGAGGACCTCGGACGCCGGCCGGCCAAGGTCGCGACCAGTGCGATGAACGTCCTGATCGTCGGCTCGGACCAGCGAAACGGCAAGAACGCGAGGTACGGCCGGGTGGCGGGCGAGCGGACCGACACGATCATGCTCGCGCACATCTCGCCGAAGCGGGACAACGCGATGGTCATCAGTTTCCCACGCGACTCGATGGTCCAGCTCCCCGCCTGCCGGGCCAGGCAGGGGCTGCCAGGGCAGCGGCCGCACCTGGGCATGATCAACGAGTCGTTCAACTCCGGCGGCATCACCTGCACCTGGAAGACCGTCGAATCGCTCACCGGCATCCACATCGACCACTTCGTGAAGGTCGACTTCACCGGTTTCAAGGACATGGTCGACGCGGTCGGTGGCGTGGAGATCTGCGTGCCCGAGGCGATCGACGACAAGAAGGCCCTGCTCCACCTGTCCGCCGGACGTCAGAACCTCGGGGGTGAGCAGGCCCTGGGCTACGTACGGGCCCGCTACAGCCTGGGCGACGGATCGGACATCGGGCGCATCCAGCGCCAGCAGATGTTCATCGCCTCCATGGTCAAGAAGGTCATGAGCGGTGAGACGCTCACCGGCCCGGCCCGGCTCTTCGGCTTCCTGGACGCGGCGACGAAATCGGTCACCACCGATCCCGGCCTCACCCCGGGCGTCATGAAGGACCTGGCCACCAGCGCCGAGGGGCTCGCCGCCGGGCAGATCCACTTCATCACCACCCCGTGGCGCTACTCGCTGGTCCACCCGGGCCGGGTGGAGTGGGTCGAGCCGCAGAGCGGCAGGCTGTTCCGTATCGTCGCGACGGACCGGGCGATCGCCGGCTCCGGGGTCAGGGGCGGCCAGTCCAGGGTGCCCCGATCGAAGATCCAGATAGAGGTGCGCAACGGAACCATGCGGTCCGGTCTGGCCACCCTGGTAGCGGTCCAGTTGGAGGAGCGGGGCTATCACGTCGCCAGGATCGGCGACGCCCTGCGCAAGCCGTACCCGGCGACCACGATCGCCTACTCGCCGAACGGCACCGCCAAGGCACCCACCCTCAGCCGGGACCTGATCGCCTCCACCCCCAAGCCCGTCTCCTGGGCGACCACGGGAAGGCTCATCCTGACGATCGGTGACGACTGGAAAGGCCTGAAGTCGCTTCCCCACAACGACAACGAGAGCCTGAAGGGTTTCGACGCGACCCACGACTCGTGCACCGGCGCCTGACCGTTCCCGTCAGATGGACTTCGAGACGAGCCGTACGGGAGGGACGCCGAGCAGGCCATGGTCGACCGGCTGCCATCGGAACGCCGCGAAGGCCCCGGCGGCTTCCTCCCGATCCCGTCTGAGCTGGAAGCCATTTCCCTTCACCATCAAATGAGTATAAAAACTTGACCTGGCTTTGCTGTCCGATTAATACCAATAACCTATAAATAGTCCCAAGTATGCATTTATAGGAGTAAAGACCCTTTCGAGGGGGAACGTCAGCATTGCGATATCCACGTTCGATCCAGGGCCGTATGACCCTCACCGCGCTCGTCCTGTTCATGCTGGTGCTGGGGATCGGCATGTTCGCCATACAGGATGTCGTGCTGGACAAAGTGTTGACCGACGCCACCGACGCGGTGGCCGAGGCCGCCGGGAAGGCGGTCCAGAGCGTCGAGAACGGGCCCGCGAACGCCGTCGTCCTTCCCACCAGCCACATCTCCCTCATCCAGGTCGTCGCGGCCGACGGCCGGGTGGTCGCCGCCAGCCCCGCTATGAAGGGGAAGCCCAGGATCAGCGAAACACTCCCTACCGACGGCGACCTCCGGGTGAACGGGACGTCCTGCATAACCTTCCCCACGGGGCGACAGACGTGCTACATCATCGTGGGCTTCCGGATCGATCACTCCCCCTACGGCAAGGTGATGGTCTACGCGGCGGCACCGGAACCCCAACTGCTCCGTACCAACGTCCTGGAGATCTCACTGGCGCTTTTCGGCTCCGTGCTCCTCGCGCTGCTCGGCTGGGGCACCTGGCAGCTCGCCGGTCGCACCCTGAAACCGGTGGCGCGGATCCGCGCCAAGATGGCCGAGATCACCGCCACCGACCTCAGCCGCCGGATGCCCGTCCCCGATTCCGAGGACGAGGTGGCGCAGCTCACCAAGACCGTCAACGCGACCCTCGAAAGACTGGAGCGGGCTGTGGAGAACCAGCGCCGCTTCGCCTCCGACGCCTCCCACGAGCTGCGCACCCCGCTGACCGGGCTGCGCACCAAACTCGAACTGGCGATCTCCGATCCCGACGCGGAGGATTCGCGCACGACCATGTGCTCCGTGCTGGCGGACGCAGAACGGCTCCAGGCCATCATCGACGACCTTCTGCTGCTCACCCGCCTCGACGCCGGCGTGCAGAGTACATCGGAGCAGATCAACCTCTCCGAGCTGGTCATCGCCGAGGTGGAGCGGTGGCCCCACCGGCACGAGGTGCTGTTGAAGCTCGCTCCCGACGTCGTGGTGCGAGGCAACCGGCTCCAGCTGACCCGGCTGCTGACCAATCTGCTCACCAACGCCGACCGGCACGCGACGAAGGAGATACAGGTCCGGGTCGGAAACGAACGGGGCGAGGCCGTGATGGAGGTCATCGACGACGGGCTCGGCATCCCGGTCGGGGAGCATGAGCGGATCTTCCAGCGGTTCACCCGCCTGGATTCGGCGCGCAGCCGCGACGCCGGGGGAACCGGCCTGGGCCTGCCCATAGCCAGGGACATCGCCCTGGCGCACCAGGGCAGGCTCTATGCCACCGACCGTGCCACCGGCAACGGCGCCCGAATCGTCCTCTGCCTCCCGCTGTCGACCGCCACACGCCGCTGAGGGATCCTTCCGACGGGTTGGCGGAGAGACCACCCTGGTGATCACGAGGTGCGGTCCCTGCGGAGATGGCCCGCATCCGCCATATGTGAGAATCAGGCCATGCACAGGGTCGTCATATTCGCCATGGACGGTGTGATCCCCTTCGAGCTGGGCATCCCGCCGCGCATCTTCGGTATCGCCAGGAGCCCCGAGGGCGAGCGGCTCTACGAGGTGCTCACCTGCACCGTCGACGGCGCCCCGGTACGCACCGACGCCGACTTCTCGATCGCGGTGGACCACGGAGCCGAGGCCCTGGCCGGCGCGGACACCGTGGTGATCCCCGCCACCCACGCGCTCGGCCCCGTCTCCACCGAGGGACGGCTCACCAGGCCCATGGCCGACGCGATCGCGCTCATCCGGCCGGGCACCCGCCTGGTCTCGATCTGCACCGCCGCCTACGTGCTCGCGGCGGCCGGACTGCTCGACGGCCGCCCCGCGACCACCCACTGGAGCCACACCGAGCACTTCCAGAAGCTGTTTCCCCAGGTCAGGGTCAACCCGGACGTACTGTTCGTGGACGACGGGGATGTGCTCACCTCCGCCGGAGTGGCCGCGGGGATCGACCTCTGCCTGCACATCGTCCGGCGCGACCACGGCACCGAGGTGGCCAACCGGGTGGCCAGGCGATGCGTCGTGCCGCCGTGGCGCGACGGCGGCCAGGCCCAGTTCATCGAGCGCCCGCTTCCCGCGCCGACCGCCACGACCACCGCGGCGACCAGGGCCTGGGCGCTGGAACGGCTGCACAAGCCGCTCCCCCTCAGCGAGCTGGCCGCCCACGCCCGGATGAGCCGCCGTACCTTCACCCGGCGCTTCCGCGACGAGGTGGGCCTCAGCCCCGGACAGTGGCTCATCCTGCAGCGGGTGGAGCTGGCCCGGCAGCTCCTGGAGAGCAGCGACCTGCCGGTGGACGGCATCGCCCTGCGGGCCGGGTTCGGCACCGCGGCCTCGCTCCGCCAGCACCTGCAGGTGGCCGTCGGCGTCTCGCCGTTGGCCTACCGCCGCACGTTCCGGCCCGTGGAGGCCGCACCGGGTTCGGAGCCGTCACCGGCTGCGTGACCACTCCTCCTGCAGGCGGGCCGCCGCCTTCTCCGGGGTGATCCTGCCGTGGGCGACATCGAGGATCACATCGCCCTCCGCGCGCTCCAGGAACACCTCGTCGGGGACGTTCAGCGAGCCGCCGCCCCGGATGAGTTCCTGGAGCGCGGCGTAGCCGTCCTTACCCTCCGGGGTGGCGAAGACCGACGATTCCACCTTGAAGTCCGCAGCCGCGGGGGCCATCGTCAGGTCTCCGGCCCAGCTGGAGACGCCGTCGCCCACGGTCAGGAATTCGATCAGCGTGGCCGCCTCGGCCACGTGCCCGGACTTCCTGGGGACGGCCAGGCCCACCTCGGCCGTGCTACGGACGGCCGGCCTGGCGCCCGGCAGGAGGGGGGGAAAGGGGCCGGCGCCGATCTTCTTGACGGAGAACTTGCCGGTCCTGCGGTAGGACGTGGACAGCATCGAGCTCTGGCCTGAGCCGTCCACCAGGAACAGCGCCTTGCCGGAGCGGAAGAGCTCGGCCGGGCCGTCGCCCCTGAGGGCCAGCGTGGACCTCGCCAGTATGCCCCTGTCGAACATCGCCCCATAGGCGGTCAGGGCCGAGACCATCTCGGCGCTCTTCCACGACTTTCCGCCGGCCAGCAGGTCGTCGGAGAGGGTCGGGTGGGTCTGGCCGGCGATGGTGAACAGCAGTTCCTCCTGCCGGCGCGGCTCGCCGGAGAAGACGATCGGCTGGAGGTCGGGGATCTCCTTCCTGACCCGCATGACGATGGACTCGAGATCGGCGACCGTCTTGGGGAAGGACTCCCCGAGCTCGGACAGGAGAGCCGCGTCGTAGTACATGACCGCGCCGGCGGTGGATCCCATCGGGACCGAGTAGAGCGTGCCGTCCTTGGCGACCTGCTCCGTCTGCTTGACCGCGACCGGGTCGAGTTCCCCGAGCAGGTCGCCGGAGATCTCGTCCTTCCAGTCGGCGACCGGACGGAGCCGGTTCTTGACCGCGCCGGTCATGGTCGGGATGTGGATGCCGACGACGTCGAGCGCCTCGCCGCCGTCGAGTGCCTTGGGCAGCCGCTTGCGGTAGTCGGCCTCACCGAAGGTGCGCAGGTCGACCTTGATACCGGGATTCGCCTCCTCGAAGGCGGCGAGCGCCGCCTTCAGCCCGGCCTCGGGCGGGGAGAAGGTCCAGTACTTCAGGGTGACGGGCCCCGCGGGCTTCTCGGTCGGCTTCTCCGTGGGCTTGGAAACGGACTGCTCGGCCGGTTTCCCGCCCTCGGCCGCCCCGCCGGCACCGCAGGCGGTCAGCCCCAGGGCGAGGGCTGCGGTCATGGCGAACACGCGAGCTGTACCACGCATGCATACCTCCAAAAGGATCACGGTGCGGGTGACGGTGTTCAGCCCGGCGAGTCCAATCATGGTGTAGATCGTGAAAAAAGATCTTATGTGCTCATCTGCCGCGACGACGGCCGCTAAAACCCCGCTGCGCCCCTCAACCGTGCCGTGTAACCGCGCGGCGAATCCCGGCGACAACCGGACGGGCGGCTCTCAGCCCTCGACGATCTCGTGACGGAGGTGCTCGCGACTGAGGTCGAGGAGCATCCTGACGTGGGCGTCGGCGAGACGGTAGTAGATCATCCGGCCGGACCGGCGATTGGCCACGATGCCCGCCGTCCGCAGCAGCCTCAGGGCGTGCGACACGGCGGTGTCGCTGACCTCGACGGTCTCGGCGAGATCGCAGACGCACAGCTCACCGGCCTCGAGCAGCGCGTACAGCAGCTGCGCGCGGGTCTGGTCGCCCAGCAGCCTGAACAGGTCGGCGAGCCGGGCCGCCTCGCTCGGGGTGACAAGGCGATCCCGTGTCGCCGCCACCCTGGCCTCGTCGGGCTCCACGGTCACGCACGCGTCCAGACCGGCGACGACTTCCATGGGCGAACTCCTGAACAGATACTCAAATGATAACGACTATCGTACCAAGTCGCCCGGACGGCGGCGGGTCCCGCGAGCCCGGCGGGACGGTCAGTCCTGCTTGGCGCTCAGTGGCTGGGCGATGTCCTCCAGGCTCCTGCCCTCGGCCTTGACCCCGAGGAAGAGCTCCACCAGCCCTGCGATGATCATGAGGGTCGCGCCGATACAGAAGGCCAGCGCCGTGTCACCGGGTCTGCCGCTCTTGACCAGGTTGGCGAAGACCAGCGGTCCGGACACGCCACCGGCGAAGGTGCCGATCGCGTAGAAGAACGCGATCGCCATGGCCCGGGTCTCCATCGGGAAGATCTCGCTGACCGTCAGGTAGGCCGCGCTCGCCCCGGCGGAGGCGAAGAAGAGCACGACGCACCAGCAGGCGGTGAGCGTGACCGCGGTCAGCACCCCCTGGTCGAACAGCCAGGCCGTGCCGAGAAGGAGCACCCCGGACCCGATATAGGTGCCGGAGATCATGGGGATGCGGCCGACCGTGTCGAACAACCGCCCGAGCAGGAGCGGGCCGAGGAAGTTGCCGACCGCGATGACCGCGAAGTAGTAGCCGGTGTGGGTGACGATGCCGAAGAAGGTCGACAGGATCTGTGCGTACCCGAAGGTGATGGCGTTGTAGAGGAACGCCTGACCGATGAAGAGCGCCAGGCCGAGGACCGTGCGCTTGGGGTAGCGGGCGACCATGGTGTGCGCGATCCGCCCGAAGCCGATCGACGTGCGCTGGTGGATGGTCATCGACCGCGAGGGCTCGTCGAGCGGGATGCCCTCCTCGCGCTCGATCCGCTTCTCCACCTCGTCGACCAGCCTCTCGGCCTCCCGGTCGCGGCCGTGGATGAACAGCCAGCGAGGGCTCTCCGGCACGTGTCTGCGGACCAGCAGGATGGCCAGGCCGAGCACCACCCCCATCCCGAAGGCGACACGCCAGCCGATGTTCAGCGGGAGGTTGTCGAGCAGCGGCACGGTCAGCAGCGCGCCTCCGGCGGCGCCGAGCCAGTAGCTGCCGTTGATGATGATGTCGATCCTGCCGCGATGGCGGCTCGGGATGAGCTCGTCGATGGCCGAGTTGACGGCCGCGTACTCGCCGCCGATGCCGAAACCGGTCAGGAACCGGAACAGGAAGAACCACCAGACGGAGAAGGAGAACGCCGTCGCGGCGGTGGCGACCAGGTAGACGGCCATCGTGATGATGAACATCTTCTTCCGGCCGAACCTGTCGGTGAGCCAGCCGAAGAACAGCGCCCCGAGACACGCCCCCGCCACGTAGAGGGCCGCGGCCTGCCCTGCGACCTGGGCCTGGGTGATCGCCAGGCCGCTACCCTCCTTGGCCAGCTGGGCGGAGAGGTTTCCGATGATCGTCACTTCGAGGCCGTCGAGGATCCAGACGGTGCCGAGGCCGACGACGATCATCCAGTGCCATCGTGACCACGGCAGCCGGTCCAACCTCGCGGGAACCTTCGTGGTCACGGTCCCCGTCTGAACGTCGCTCACGACAGGAGCGGTTACCCCCGCATAACCGGCTTATGCCGGTGTGAGACGCGCCGTTTCATTGGTCCTCAGCTGCACGATCAGGACAAATCCCCACCTTTTCGATACATTGCGCGAGCATGGGGAGACTTAATCCTGTTTAGGGAGATCAATGAAAGCCCGGATCACGGGCGTCGCGACGTATCTGCCGGAACGGACCATGTCCAGCGCGGACGTGGAGCGGCGGATCGAGGGCTACGTGCCCTACGGAGGCGTCGTCGAGAGGCTGACGGGAGTCCGACGGCGCCATGTGGCCCGCGATGACCAGCAGGCCTCGGACCTGGCCGCCGAGGCGGCCCGCGGCCTCGACCACTCAGGCGTCGACCTGCTCGTCTTCGCGTCGGCCTCGCAGGACATGGTCGAGCCCGCCACCGCGCACATCGTGGCGGCCAAGCTGGGACTCTCCTGCCCGGTGTTCGACATCAAGAACGCCTGCAACAGTATGCTCAACGGGATCCAGATCGCCGAGGCGCTGATCCTGTCCGGGGCGCACCGCAAGGTGCTGGTCTGCTCGGGCGAGATCCCTTCACGGGCGATCCGCTGGCGGGTCAGGGATCGCGCGCAGTTCGTCGACTCCTTCGCGGGCTACACGATGTCGGACACCGGAGCCGCGGTCATGGTCGCCGCCGATATGGAACGCGGCATTTTCTACCGCGACTTCGCGGCCGACTCCACGGCGTGGGCGATCGGCACCCTGCCGGGAGGCGGTTCGGCGCATCCTCGCGACCCCGAATACTCCTACTTCCGCGGCGACGGGCGCAGGTTGAAGGAGGCGTTCGAGATGATCGGCCCGGACATCTTCCTCAACGCGCTCAAGCGCACCGGCCTGACCTGGGACGACTTCGCCATCGTGGCGGTACACCAGGTGGCGCTGCCCTACCTGCGCTTCCTGGCCCAGGTGCTCGGCATCCCCGCCGACCGGCTCGTGGTCAGTCTGCCCGAGCACGGCAACTGCGCCTCGACCACGCTGCCGCTCCAGCTCGCGCTGGGCGGCTGGCGGCCTGGCGACCGGGTGGCGCTGCTCGGGCTGGGCGGCGGGATCAGTACCGGCGTGATCCTGGCGGAGATGTGATGGACCTCTGGGTGATCATCCCTGCCTACAACGAGGCCCACGGCATCGAGGCGACGCTGAGGGCGCTGGCCGAGCAGGACGACCGGGACTTCACACTGCTCGTGGTGGACAACGCGAGCACCGACGGCACCGCCGAGATCGTCCGGCGGCACGGTGTCCAGGTGATCGTCGAGACCCGGAAGGGCACGGGCGCCGCCTCCGACACCGGCATGCGCCACGCCATCGCGCACGGGGCGACCCATCTGGCCAGGACCGACGCCGACTGCCTGCCCCGCCCCGACTGGGTGCGCAACATCCGGCGGGCCTTCGGCGACGGGCTGGAGATGGTCGGCGGCCAGTTGCGCCCCCGGACCGACGAGTTCCGGCTGAAGTTCTGGGAGCGGCACCTCATCCCGTTCGTGGTGGAGGTGGCGGCCACCTTCGGGCGCTTTCGGCCCGGCAACAGGGACCCGCGCTACCTGGGGCCGTACGTGATGATGCCCGGCGCCACCCTGGCCATCACCGCGGAGCTCTACGACCGCGCGGGCGGTTTCCCCAGGACCGCGATCGAGGAGGTCCACGAGGACCGCGCCCTGGTCAACCGGGTGCGCATGCTCACCGCCGCGTACGGCTCGCGCCGCGACGTGGTGGTCTTCGGCTCCGTGCGCAGGCTCAGGGCGTACGGCCTCGCGGGCACCCTCGCCTGGTATGCCGACCACCACTACCGCCCAGAAGTGATCGACGTCCGGTGAACCACGAGACGCGGCTCTACCTGGCCGCGCATCCCTTCGCCTACCCGCTCCTGCGACTGCTGGCCAGACTCGGGCCGGTGGTGCGGGTTCCCGGGCTGGGCGTCGTGGTCAACGACGCCACCGTCGCGCGGGCCGTGCTGATGGACGAGCGGTTCCGCAAGGACGGTCCCGGATCGCCCGGCGACCTGTGGACGCCCGTGCTCGGCCCCTCCGTGCTGCTCAACATGGAGGGAGCGGGCCACCTCGCGCTGCGCAGGAAGCTGATGCCGCTGTTCACCCCCGGGTACGTCTCGGCGCTGGTGGACGACGTGCTCCGCGGGCCGCTCGACGACCTCTCGGCGCGGCTGGGACGCGGCGAGGCGGTCGACCTGGTGGACGCCATGCGGCTGATGGCCGGAGCGGTGATCTGCCGGGTGATCGGGCTGGGCGAGGTCTCCGAGGCTCGGGCCAGGGAGCTGTTCGCGGACGGGGAGCGGGTCGTCTCGATGGTCTCGCTCCGCTCGCGGCGGCTGTCGGATCGGCAGGTGGCGGCCGCCCGGCAGGTGCTGGACCGGATCGGGGACATCGCGCAGGCCGCCTATGAGGCCGCCGACGAGTCCACGGTGATGGGCCGGATGCGGGCACAGGGGCTCTCGCCCGCCGAGGCCAGGGGAGCGGCCGGGGCGTTCTTCCTGACCGGTACCGAGACGGTCGCCACGTTCGTCCCCCGGCTCTTCGCCCTCCTGCACGACCACCGGACCCCGGTGGACGACCTGGACCGGATCATCGAGGAGGCCATGCGGGTCACCACGCCGACCCCGCTGATGCTCCGCTCGGTGTCCACCGCCGCGCGCGTCGGCAAGGCCGCGGTGCGCCCCGGTGACCGGGTGCTGATCGTCACCCACAACTGCGCCAGGGCGTACGGCCCGTTCGATCCCTCCCGCCCCCACCCGCCCGAGCTGCGCAGGCTCTGGTTCGGCGCGGGCCCGCACTTCTGCATCGGCTACCCGCTGGCCCTGGCGGAGATCCGGGCGGTGGCCTCCGTCCTGCTCTCCCACCGGGTACGCGTCCTGCGACGGCGCGCGGCCAGAGGGGTCCTCATTCCCACCTACGAGCACCTGTGGGTCAGTGCCACATGAACGACATCATCAACGGGATCATGGCCATCGCCGGGCGGGAGCCGGGACGGACCGCCATCGTCGACGGCCGAGGCCGCGAGATCACCTACGGTGAGCTCGCCCGCCGGGTGTCGGCGGTCCGCGACGCGATGGGCGGACCGTCACCTGAGGACGGGATGCGGCCCGGGGACGGGGTGCTGTTCGCGGTGCGGCCCGGGGTGGACGCGGTGACGCTGGCGCTGGGGGCGGTCGCGGCGGGCGGGACGCTCGTCCTCGCGGACCCCGGGCTGGCGCCCGACGTGCTCGCGGCCCGCATGGCCGCGACCCGGCCCGCGTGGGTGATCAGCGAGTCCCTGCTCTACACGCTGAGCGGCCCGCTCAGGAGCCTGGCCCGCCGCCGCGGCCTGCTCCTGCCGAACCTCGCCGATCCGCTTCCCGGCCGGCCCGTCCGCCACCTGTACACCGGCCCGTGGCTGCCGGGGGTTCCCCGAGGGGCGCTGCGGCTGCCTGGGATCCTCCGATCGCCGTCCGGCCCGTCCGGGCCGCGGGCGTACCGATCCGACCCGGACCAGCCGGCGGCGGTGATCTTCACCTCCGGGACCACGGCGCGCCCGCGAGGGGTGGTGCACACCCGAAGATCGCTCGCGACCGGGCTGGAGATGTTCAGAAGCGTGTTCCCGCTCGGCCCCGGCGACATCGTGCACACCGACCAGCTGATGCTCGGCCTCCCCGCCCTGCTGGCCGGGGCGACCTGGTCACTGCCCGGAGGCGGGGACCTCGCCGCCGAGCTGGCCGCGAGGCGGGCCACCCACACCTTCGCCGTGCCGGTGCACCTGGACAGGCTGCTGCGCCAGACCCCCAGACTTCCCGGAACCCTCCGCTACCTCCTGCTCGGCGCCGCCCCCGCCCCGCCGGGCGTGCTCCGGCGCGCGATCGAGGCCGGCCCCGAGGTGCTGTCCGTCTACGCGATGACCGAGGCGCTCCCCATCGCCATCGCGTCGGCGCGGGAGAAGCTGGCCCAGGCCGAGGGGGACCTGCTCGGGGCACCGCTGCCCGGTGTCGGCGTCCGGATCGCCGAGGACGGTGAGCTGTTCGTCTCGGGGCCCCACCTCGCGCGGTGCTACCTCGGTGAGGAGCCGTTGCGCGAGATCGCCACCGGCGACCTGGTCCGGCTCGACGCCGGTCGGCTGGTACTGCTCGGCCGGAAGAAGGACATGATCCTCCGCGACGGCGTCAACATCTATCCGGGCCTGTACGAGTCCGGCATCGCGGCGCTGCCCGGGGTGGCCGAGGCCGCGATCGTCGGACTCGCCGACCCCGACACCGGGGACGAGGAGGTCGTGCTGGCCGTCGTGCCCACCGGCGGCTACGACGAGGGCCTGCTGCGCGGGGCACTCCCCGAAATCGTGGACTCGGCGGCCCTGCCCGACCGGATCGAGCCACTCGACGCCTTTCCCCGCTCGGGGCGGGCCGACAAGCTCGACCGGGCCGCCCTGCGGGACCTGGTCGCCCGCCGTGACTGAGCATCGGGACCGCCCGCATCGGGCCGGCACCGATCCCGGGCCGGGCGGCAGGGCGTTGCGGGTCGCGGTGACGGGGGCCTCGGGGTTCGTGGGAGGCGCGGTCTGCCGGGCGGCCGTGGCGGAGGGCTGGACGGTGTTCGCCTTCGGCAGGCGGTCCGGAGTGGACGGCGGGCACGTCGGCCACGCGCCGTACACACCGTGGGATCTCCTCGGCGGGCGACCGGAACCGCGGGAGGTGGACGCGGTGATCCACTGTGCCGGGAGCGTCACGGACTGGGGGCCGGCGCGCGACATCTGGGCGGCCAATGTCGACGGCACCCGCAACGCGGCCGCGGCCTTCCCCGGCGCCAGGTTCGTGCACGTCAGCACGGCGAGCGTCTACGACCCGTTCCTGCCGACCGTGATGGCCACCGAGGAGGCCGCCCCGGTCGGGCGGTACGCGAGCGCCTACGGCGCCTCGAAGGCCGCCGCGGAGAGGTGTCTGGAGCGGGCGGTCATCCTGCGACCGCACGCGGTCTACGGCAGGGGGGACACCACGCTGCTTCCCCGAGTCCTCGGCGCGATCAGGGGTGGCAGGCTTCTCGCGGTGGGCGACGGGCGCCAGCGGATCAGCCTGACCTCGGTGGACAACCTGGTCCTGGCCTGTCTGCTCGCCGCCGCGGGCCCCGTCGACCACGGTGTCTTCAACGTGACCGACGCCGAACCCGTCATACTCGACGACGCCCTGCGCTCGATCCTCGCGGAACGCGGCGTCGACGCCGAACCGTACTATCTGCCCCTGAAGCTGGTCGACCCCGTCGCGGCCGTCGCCGAGGCCGCCTTCCGGCTGCTCCGACGCCCGCACCCGCCCCGGCTGACGCGCTACGCCGCGGGCCACCTGGCCGTCGAGCGGACCCTCGACATCACCGCGGCGCGCGCCCGCCTCGGCTACCGGCCGTCGGCGACGTCGTTCGTCGGCTCCTCCGACTGGTGAGCGCGGGATTCGAACATGGCGGCGGCGGCCTGGTAACGGATGAGCCCGTTCCTGGCGACGAAGACCACCCCCGCCATGAGCAGGCCGAGCGTGAAGAGCACGCGCAGACCGTTTCTCAGGAAGGCGGTCAGCGCGTCGAATATCACGAGCACGGCGGCGACCGGCAGGCCGCCGGGGCTGGTGGAGTCCGGCAGGTAGATGTTACGTAGCGCGGACATGGCGATCGCCAGCGTGAACATGCTCCCGGCCATGCCGATACCGGCACCGATCAGTGCGGTGCACCGGTCGCGGGCCAGGAAGACCCCGGCGGCGATCAGAGCCGGTGACGTACCCGCCAGGACCCACCTCAGTGAGATCAGCCTGTCATGGATGTGGTCGATTTTGGCCACGGCGGAGGCGGGGAGCACCTCGGCGACGGGATGTGTCCTGGGCAGGCGGGAGGCGGCTTCCAGACCGCCGCTCCGCAGCCGGTGTTTGACCAGTTCGTACATCGGGGCGAGGTCGTAGCCGATGCTGCTTGGTATGCCGGAATCCGCGCTCAGGACCGCGACGAACCGGCGGTGCGCCAGCCTGTTGGTCTCCACCCAGGCGGTGACGAAGTCATCGTCGACCTGATCCCCCACCGCGTTGTGGACAAGCCCCTCCTCGGCCGCGACACCCAGCTCGCGCAACCTCAGGGTGATCTCGTCGGCGACGCGACCGGTGACCGCGTCCCTTACGTCCGGGTGGCGGGCCAGCGGCGCCATGTTCCTGAGGTAGCCGCCGGGGTCCGCCACCTCGTTCGCCGTCCAGAACGCCACGAGGGTAAGGGGCGCGAGAAGGCAGCCGAGCGCGATCAAAATCGAGCTGATCATTTTACGCACGGGACCTCCTAACCGCTTTACCTGGAAATCCCCTCGTTTGCCAGTCAAAATCGATTACGTGTCCTTTTTGACCATAACTTGGAGGTCAGCGTCATCCCGACGGCGCGATCTGGTTTACAAACCTTGACCGACCACCCTCAGCGCGTCGAACAACCACATAGCCCATTCAACTGGAAACCGTTACTAACCTGCGACGTATTGGGGTGACGGACAGGAGATGTAGGGCTATGGCCGATAACACGGGGCGGACAGGCGTCGGATCGAGTCTGGCACTGACACTGGGCTCGGCCGTTCTGTGGGGCCTGGCCCATGTCTGGGCGGGCCGCCGCCTGACGGGCGCCTTTCTGATGGGCATCGAGCTGACCCTCGCCGGAGCCGCCGCGATCGCCGTGCTGACCGCGGGGCCCGCCCTGCTCGCCCTCGCCGTACAGCCCGCCTGGCTCTGGGCCTTCGCGCTCGCCGCGATGTTGCTGGCCGCCGTGGCGGTGGCCGTGGTCATACACTCCTACCTGCTGGTGCGGCCGGAGTCGTCATCGCCCGGGGCCCAGTACCTCTCAACCGCCGCCGTCGGCCTGCTGTGCGTGCTGGTGACCGCTCCGATGATCTATGTGGCTCGGCTGGCCTACGTCTCCCAGAGCGTGGTGACCTCGGTGTTCGCGGAGAGCATCACGCCGATGCCGACGGACCCGTGGAAGGGTATGGAGCGGATCAACATCCTGCTCATCGGCGCGGACGCGGCGGCCAACCGGGTCGGCGTGCGCACCGACAGCATGACCGTGGCCAGCGTCGACACCCGGACCGGCGAAACCGTGCTTTTCGGCCTGCCGAGGAATCTGGAGAAAGTCCCGATGCCGCCGGGCCCGGCCCGCGAGCGATTCCCCTTCGGCTTCGAAGGCGAGCCGCCCTACACACCGGGCATGCTCAACGAGGTCTACCAGTACGCCGAGGACTACCCGGAAATGGCCCCGAAGCTGGGCAAGAGACACCGCGGCCCCTCGCTGCTGAAAAGGACGATCAGCGGCATCCTCGGACTCGACATCTCCTATTACGCGATGGTTGACATGAGGGGTTTCGTGGAAATCGTCGATGCAATGGGCGGCGTGCGGATCCGCATCAAGGACCCCATCGTGTACGGCAGGCAGAACGAGGGCCGGATCGAGGCGGGCCGGCGGAAACTCTCGGGCGAGGAGGCGCTCTGGTACGGCAGGTCCCGCACCTTCAGCGACGACTACGTACGGATGAGCCGCCAGAAATGCCTGCTGAACGCCGTCGCCAAGCAGGCCGACCCGGTGACGGTGTTCAAGAGCTTCGAGAGGCTGGCCACCGCCACCGTCGAGGCGATCTCCACCGACATACCGCGGCAGCTACTGCCCGACCTGGTCGAGCTTTCGGAGAAGGTGAAGAACTCCAGGATCAGGAGCCTCCAGTTCGTGCCCCCGCTGATCTATACGGGTGCGCCCGACTACCACCTGATCAGGCGTGAGGTCACCGCCACCCTGGCGGCCCCGCCCGCCGGGGCCGACGCCGCCGTGCCCGCCGTGCCGACGGGGAACCGCGGCAGGAACGCCGGGGAGCGCGCGGGGGCGAGCGCCGTCGTCCTCGACTCCGCCTGCGACTGACGGACGGCAGACCAGCGGGTAACGGCTGATGAGCGACACACCCGGCGCGTTGAGAGCGCCCACGAGTGCCGGAATGCTGTTATGGAGTGATTACTTAGAGTCACCATGGAGGTAAGAGGATGAAACGCCGCCTGGCCAGCCTGAGCCTGCTCACCGCGGTCGCCGTACCCGCTGCTGGATGGCAGCCGGCCTGGGATGATCCGGTCCCCTCGCTCTCCATCTCCCTCGACGACGGGACGAGGGACACCACTCCCGGCGCGGAGAACACGTACACGCTCCGTATCAACAACCAGGGAACCACCCGGTTGAGGCACATCCTCCTGGTGCAGTCCCTGCCGCCGTCGATGACCTTCGTGAAGGCCGACGCCGGAGGCCGCGCGGAGCAGGGCAAGGTGGCGTGGACCGTGAACGTCCTGCCCAGGAAGGAGACCGTCGTCCACCTGAGCGCCCGGGTCGGCGCGGTCGCGGGGGCGCAGGTGCGGGACCTGGCGACGACCGCCTGCGCCCGCAGGAGCGCGGCCGGCCCCGTGCTGGTCTGCGCCACGGACGTCAACACCGTGGCTTCGCCGGAGACGACCGACTGGGTCCTGCCGATCTCACTGGCCTCCGCCGCCGCGGCCGGGCTGGCCACCGCCGGGTTCCTGCTCCGTCGCCGTCGCCGCCGGGCCCAGCCGGCCTGACCCGCGCGAGAGTCCTGGTCCGGCGTTCCTCATCGGAGACCGTCCTGACGGCCTCAGCCTCCCGGTCGCGCGTTCGCGACCTCCGTTGAGGAACGGAGCATCAGGGCGTCCCGCGCCGGCGACACAGCCGCGGGGCCAGGCCGAGGCCGAGGAGCAGGAACCCCGCCAGGACCGGTCCGAGCGGCAGGCCCGTGAACGGCAGCGCGGGACGGCCCGGTCCCGCGCAGGGCCCGCCGACGGGACAGGGGATCGGCAGGGGCCGTTCCCAGGCCGACCCGTACGACGGCGCGGAAGACGGCTCAGGCACCCGCGCGGGCGAAGGGATCCGGGCGGGCGACGAGGTCCGGACGGGCGAGGGGATCGGCACCAGATCGGAAGCGGGCGGCGACACCGGTTCCCGGCCGGGGACCGGCGCCGACTCCGGTACATGATCGGTGACGGCCCCCGGTTCCGGGCCGGGGCCGGCCTCCGACGCCGGCGCCGGTGCCGGGGCCGGGGCCGGGGCCGGGGCCGGGGCCATCCTCACCGGCTCCGTCCCGCAGTCAGGATCGGTCGACCCCGCGGAGCAGTTGGACTCGGGCTTCACTCCCACCACCTCGTCGCGCAGCATGGAGTCGCCCGGGGGAGGGTCGCCCACCGTGACGCGGTAGGTGATCGTCACCGCGGACTCCGCCGGAATGTCACCCCGCCAGTCGAGCACCGGCTCGGCGTAGCTGACGGTGCCCGAGGAGGCCTCCACATCGCCGAACACCGCGTCGTCGAGCACCCCCGACAGATCGTCCGTGAGGCGGGCTCCGGGGTACGCGATCCGCCCCGGGTTGGTGACCGTGATCGTGTAGGTCACGGTGTCACCCGCCCCGGGCTCCTCCGGCGTGAGCGTCCTGCCGATCGTCACACCCTCCACCGCGACCCGCTGCGCACAGCCGAGGCTCGCCCCGGGAACGGGCTCACCAAGCTTGGCCGGTCCCGGCGCCGGGCCGGGGCAGTTCGTCCCGCCCCCACGAGCCTGGACGGCGCTGTCCAGCACCCGGTCCCCGGTGTCGGGGGTGTTCACGGTCACGCTGTAGGTGATCGTGACCGTCTCGCCCGCCGGGATGTCGCCGGTCCAGGCCAGCTTCGACGCGCCGTACGAGACGGTTCCATCCGTGGCCCGCGCGTCGCCGTTGTAGATCGCGTCGTCGAGCACCCGGGAGAGTTCCCCGGTGAGCGCGGCCCCCTGATAGGCGGCGGTGCCGACATTGCCGACGGTGACCGTGTACGCGACCACCTCGCCGGGATCGACCGTCTCCCGGTCCGCGGTCATGAGGACGTACAGCAGCGGCAGGCCGGGCGCGTCGAGGTTGCCGCAGGCGGGATCGGTGGAACCGGCCTCGCAGTTGGAGCCCTCGCCACCGACCAGTTCGCCGGAGAGCCGCAGGTCCCCCGCCGGAGGGTCGTTCACCGTGACTCCGTAGCTGACCGTCACCGTCTGACCGGCGGCCACATCCCCCGACCAGGTCACCCTGGACTCGGCGAAGGAGACCGTCCCCGAGGTGGCCGACTCGTCGTGGTCGAAGTCCGCGTCGTCGAGCACGCCCGACAGGTCGTCGGTGAAGGTGAAGTCCGGCCGGTCGTCGTCACCGGTGTTGCGCAGTTCGACGGTGTAGGTGATCTTCTGCCCGGGCCTGGCGAGGACGGGCGAGGCCGTCTTGGTGATCTCGACCCCCGCCTCCTCCACCTCCGCCGGAGCGGGCAAGGACCTCCCGCCGGACTTGGCGGGAACAGACGAGACCGTCCTGGTGGCCCCGGCCCCCGCCCCCGCCGCCTCCACCTGAGCGGACAGGGCTCTCTCGCCGGCCTCCGATCGATGCGGAGACGTCACGGTGGCCGGGTGGGACGGCGGCGTCTCCGTCCCGTTCCGGGGCGGGGCGGACACGACCAGCGGCGTCGCGAGCATCGCGAGCGCGACCCCCCACGCGGCGAATCCGTCGGCTCGCCGCTCGGAAACGCGACGTGACCGGGTATCGGTACCTATCACCAAAGCCCCTTGCTGACCCCTTGTCCACGATCCCGCCGGGGGGCTCAAGATCAACCGACTCGGGGTGGGATACCCGGGCGGCCGGGGTCTCACCGGAGTCGACGGCAAACATCTGCCCTACCCGTACCCAAGGCCGTCGCCGAGTCCGTACAGGAGGGAGCGAAGCGGTAACGGCGGATCTTCAGCACCGGTCATGACATGGCAGGTGTTTTCCCTCAGACCCCACATCCGTACTTGTCATGAGAGACCACTTTCATCCGTGTTCGCAGCGCGGACACCCTCCCAGCCCGCTCGGTGATACACGTCACGCGCCCTCGCCCGCCGTGGCATGATGGTCCCCCGCAGTAGTTGCAATGATTTTCATAATCAGATTGGATCGTCGTCGTGAGGGTGGCATTCGTCGGCAAGGGCGGCAGCGGCAAGACGACTCTGTCGGCGCTGTTCTCGAGATACACAGCGAGCCGGGGCGGTCCCGTCGTGGCCGTCGACGCCGACATCAACCAGCACCTGGGCATGGCACTGGGAGTGGCCGATGGCGCGCTGCCAAGACCGATGGGCTCGCACCTGACCGAGATCAAGGAGTACCTGCGAGGTGACAACCCCCGCATCTCCTCGGCCTCGGCGATGGTCAAGACCACCCCGCCGGGGCGCGGCTCGCGACTGCTCCGCCTCGACGAGCGGAACGACCCGATCCACCGCGGATTCGCCGCCGCCGCACCCGAGGGGCCCCTGCTGATGGTCACCGGGCCGTTCAGCGAGGATGACCTGGGAGTGGCGTGCTACCACTCCAAGGTCGGCGCCGTGGAGCTGTATCTCAACCATCTGCTCGACGGCGCGGGTGAGTACGTCGTGGTCGACATGACGGCCGGGGCCGACTCATTCGCCTCGGGGCTGTTCACCCGCTTCGACATGACCTTCCTGGTGGCCGAGCCGACCCGCCAGGGGGTGAGCGTCTACCGGCAGTACCGTGACTACGCCGCCGACTACGGCGTGCCGATCGCGGTGGTGGGCAACAAGATCCACGGTCCCGGGGACGTGTCGTTCCTGCGCGAGCAGGTCGGCGACGACCTGCTCGTCTGCCTGGAGCACTCCGCGGCGATCCGCGCGATGGAGCAGGGCCGCCCCTTCACCCTCTCCGACCTTGAGGTGGCCAACTCCCGGGCTCTGGGCACGCTCCTCGACCATCTCGACGCCCAGGAGAAGGACTGGGACCGCTTCGGCCGCCAGGCCGTGCGGTTCCACCTCCGCAATGCCGAGGCCTGGGCCAACAGGGCCACGGGCGAGGATCTGGCGGCTCAGATCGACCCCGACTTCGTCTTCGGGCCCACGCGAGTGTCGCTCTCCCGCTAGATGGAGCGATCACCACGCCCGACCTAGTGTCTGATTGATCCCCTTCCGAGAGGAGAACGCAGTATGTCGCTGACCGTTTCGAACGATCTTCTCGACCAGGCCAGGACCGGTGAGGTGGACGACGCGGCTTTTGTCACCTGCGTCAGAGACTCACTGCCCTACGCCTGGTCGCTGATCAGCGACCTGGTCAAACAGCGTGAACATACCGGTGCCGAATTCGCCGACAACACCGTGCCGCCGCCGGACGAGGCCGCCCGCGGCCAGCTCCTGCGCGCGCTCGCCAGCGACGCCATGCGTGGTGCCCTGGAGCGGCACTTCGGGGTGCGGCTGGCCTTCCAGAACTGCCACCGGGTCGCGGTCTTCGACCCGGCCGCCACCGGGGCCCACGCGGAGTTCATCACCGCCAGGTCTCAGATCCTCAACCAGACGCCCGAGCTCGTCGACTGCTGACGGCGGCCTCACTCCGAGGCCTTCCTTCCCCGTGCCCGCCGCACCCGGCGGGCACGGCCGGAAAGCCTGGGCAGCACCTCGGCTCCCAGCCGCCTGATGTTCTCAAGGGTGCGGGCGCCCTCGCCCGCGCCCTCCACCATGAGGATCAGGTGCCGCAGGCCGGTGACCTCGGCGGTCCGCTCGATCCTCGCCACGCAGAGATCGGGCGAGCCGACCGGATGCGTCCCGCAGAGGAAGTCCACGTACTCCCCGACGTCGCGCGCCGGCCGCGCCCGCCCGTCCACCGGTACGTATCCCGCGAGACCCGGCTCCAGCCAGCGCGGCATGGCCTTCCGCATCTCCCGCACGGCCTGATCCGTCGTGTCGGCCACATAGCCCACGGCCGCCGCGACATGACCGGGCGGTGACAGCGGGCCCGCCGCCAGCGCACCGTAGTCGCGGATCATGGCAGCCTTCTCCTGATCCCCGACATGCATGCCGAGCAGCATCGGCAGCCCGCGCTCGGCTGCGATCAGCACGGTCGCGGGAGAGGTACACGCGACGATCGGCCTGATCCGGGCCGCCGGCACCATCGGCACCTGCCTGAAGTTGAAGAACTCCCCGCTCGCGGAGAGCGTGTCACGCGAGAGCGCCTCGCACAGCAGGTCGAGCGACTCGCGGAAGCCGCGCTCGAACCTCGCCAGGCCCGTGCCGAACACCTCCAGGTCCACCCACGGCCCGCCCCTGCCCACCCCCAGGGCGAACCGGCCCCCGGAGACCTGGTCGAGGATCGCCGCCTGCTCGGCCAGATCCACCGGATGCCGGGTGGACAGGACGCTCACCGCCGTCCCGACCCTGATCCTGGCGGTGCGCCCCAGCGCCACACCGGCCAGCGTCGCCGCCGACGGGCAGACACCGTACGACATGAAGTGGT
Organism: Streptosporangium sp. NPDC005286; assembly: GCF_040607515.1. Classification (NCBI taxonomy): domain Bacteria; kingdom Bacillati; phylum Actinomycetota; class Actinomycetes; order Streptosporangiales; family Streptosporangiaceae; genus Streptosporangium; species Streptosporangium sp. NPDC005286. Next base: position 156,189 of record NZ_JBEXGU010000001.1, read on the forward strand.
GCTCGGCGATCCACGCGTCATCGAATCCCGCCTCCTCCGCGGCCACGACCGCGTCCACAGTGTCGCGCAGCACCTCTCCCGGTTGCCGGCCGGGAAATCCCGCCGCGACCAGGAAGACTCCGATTCGCACTCTTCGATGATGTCCGATGTCCGCCGCTAGCCGAAGAGGTCGAGCTGGCCCTCACCGGCCAGTGGGTTGCGGTGCCTCTTGAGGTGGCGCCAGCGGGGCAGATCGTCCAGGTACGACCAGGACAGGCGGTGGTGCTCCGTCGGGCCGAGCTCGGCCAGGGCCGCCTGGTGGACCGGGGAGGGGTAACCCGCGTTCTCGGCGAACCCGTACTCGGAGAAGCCCAGCGAGGCCATGTAGGTGTCCCTGCGGACCTTTGCGATCACGGAGGCCGCGGCCACGGAGACACAGGACAGGTCGCCCTTGACCTCGCACCGGACCGGCCAGGGTGCGCCCAGATAGTCGTGCTTGCCGTCCAGCACGACCACGTCGGGCCGGACGGGAAGCCCGGCCAGCGCCCTCCTGGCCGCCCTGCGCAGGGCCTCGGTCATCCCGAGCGCGTCGATCTCCTCGTGGGACGCCTCGCCGTACCCGATACCGGCCGCCCAGGCGGTGATCTCGGAGACCATGGCGGCGCGGCGGGCGGGGGTGAGCAGTTTGGAATCGGTGAGACCGGCGGGCGGTTCCGACAGGTCGGTGACCACGGCGCAGACCGCCACCGGGCCCGCCCAGGCTCCGCGCCCGACCTCGTCCACCCCGGCGACCAGCTTGGCACCGCCGTCGTTCAGCAATCGCTCGAGCGCGTAGGAGGGAGGCATGCGCCGACGTTACCGGCAGGGGAGCGCGACCGCCTCCCGGTGTGCCCGAGGGCGTCATCTGGGCACGGGCTCGACCGCCTCCAGGTCGGCGGCGAGGAGCCTGGCGGCGACGTGGACGGCCCTGAGGGTGACGGAGACGGCAGGGCGGTGAACGCTGGAGGATCGGGCGACGGCGTGGACGGTCCGGCCGACCTGCGGGCCGGGCAGCCGGCGGACGACGATGCCCCGGACCCCCGCGGCCAGCGCCAGGGCGGGAACGGCAGCGATGCCGATGCCCTTGGCGACCAGGCCGATGATCGTGCTCAGTCCCTCGAACTCCCAGGGCACCGGCCGGTGGCCACCGACGTCGGCCATCAGCCGGTCCACCGCCAGCCGGGAGGGCTCGCCGTCCGGGGTGGCCATCCAGGGCTCCTCCCTCAACTCGCGCAGGTCGACGGGAATGTCGGGGGAGGCGAGCCGGTGCGTGCGCGGCACCACGAGCACCAGCGGATCGCGCAGCAGCGGGAAGACCCGCATGGTGTCCGGTTCGCGTATGCCGCCGTACCAGTCGTCGATCAGGGCGATGTCCACCTCGCCCGACTGCACCTCGCGCATCCCGCGCCCCGAGCGCCCCTGCCCCATCCGCAGGGTGATCTCGCCGTGTCGGCGGAGCGTCCTGGTCAGCGCGGGCGCGAAGGCCACCGCGGCGGTGGGGAAGGCGGTCACGGTGACCCGTCCCGCCGGGGTGACGGCCTGGGCCGACAGGTCGGACTCGGCGCTCTCCACCATGGCCAGGATGCGCTCGGCGTGCTCGACCAGGCGGCGCCCCGCGTCGGTCAGCTCCGCGCTCCTGGCGGTTCTGTCGATCAGCGCGGTCCCGGCCTGGCGCTCCAGCGCGGCCAGCTGCTGGGAGACCGCCGAGGGGCTGTAACCCAGGGATGCCGCGGTGGCGGCGATGCTGCCCCGGCGGGCGAATTCGCAGATCAGCGCGAGTCTCCGCAAATCAAGCATCAGCTTTCCTTATGCCCACCCGCGAGAACCGAAGCTTGTCCTTACGCCCCTACCTCATCAGGGTTGGGAACGTTCCGCAACGAGGGAGGGAACCTCACGATGAACGTCACCCTTTCCGCCACCCTGGCGGCCAACGAGGACATCGAACGAAGACGGCTCGCCGGGGAGCGCGTGCTGCACCTGGCCTTCGGAGAGGCGGGGCTGCCCGTTCATCCGGCTCTGCGCGAGCGGCTGGCCGCGGCGTCCGGGCACAACGGGTACGGACCTGTCGCCGGCGCGCCGGTGCTGCGCGAGGCGGCCTCCGGCTACTGGTCGCGGCGGGGTCTGCCCACCGACCCGGAACTGGTGGTCTGCGGCCCCGGGAGCAAACCCCTGCTGTACGGCCTGCTGCTGGCGATCGGCGGCGACATCGTGCTGCCGATGCCGAGCTGGGTCAGCTACGCCGCCCAGGCCGACCTGGTCGGGGCGCGGTCCCTGCTCGTTCCCGCGCCCGATGGCGAGGGTGGGGTGCCCGACCCCGAGCGCGTGGCGGCGGCGGTCACGCACGCCCGCGCCCAGGGACGCGAGGTGCGTTCGCTGCTGGTCACACTGCCCGACAACCCCAGCGGCACGCTGGCCGGGGCGCCCACGATCCGGCGGATCGCCGAGGTCGCCCGCGAGCTCGACCTCACGATCATTTCCGACGAGATCTACCGCGACCTGGTCCACTCCCCGGCCACCGGCTTTCTCAGCCCCGCCGACGTGGCCCCCGAGCGGACCGTGATCACCAGCGGGCTCAGCAAGAGCCTGGCCCTGGGCGGCTGGCGGATCGGGATGGCCCGGCTCCCGTCCGCGGGACTGCGTGACCGGCTGCTGGCGGTCGCGAGCGAGATCTGGTCCAGCCCGGCCGCACCCGTCCAGCAGGCGGCGGCGTACGCGTACACCGAACCGCCGGAGCTCGTCGAGCGGATCGGCGAGAGCCGCAGGTTGCACGGCACGGTGGTGCGGGCGGTGCACGAGCGCCTCGTCCGCGCGGGCGTAAGGGTGGACGCGCCGCAGGGCGGCTTCTACCTCTATCCCGACTTCACCGGGCTGGACTTCGCGTCCTCCGCCGACCTGTCGGCGTATCTGCTCGACCGGCACGGCGTCGGGGTGCTCCCCGGCCACGTCTTCGGCGACGACCCGGCGGCCCTGCGGGCGCGGGTGGCGACCAGCCTCCTGTACGGCGAGACGACGCGGCGTCGGCTGGCCGCGCTCGGTGCTCCCGACCCCCTGGGGCTGCCCTGGATCTCGGCCTCGCTGGACCAGTTGAGCGAGGCATTGGCCGGCCTGCGCGCCGCTCGGCGGCCACCCCGCCCGCAGGTACGCGCCCCGCTCGCCACGGCCCCCGCGACGGGGTGAGATCGCATCGCGACCCCCGCGTCGGCGACGCGCGTTCCAAGGGTGGATTTAGCACCTCTGGCCTGGTCTTTCTTACCGCGGAGAGCCCTGGGGGCGGTGCTTCTCATGATGCTCGCCAAGATGTCTCGTGTCGTTTGGCACCAGGAAGGGGAAAGAGCCCTCATTATGTGCTCATGCCCGCTTCTGTCACCCTGTCCGGGCGCCTCTTGCGCCTGGAACCGCTCAGCCTCGCGGTCGTCGACGACCTCGTCGCCGCGGCGAGTGAAGACCGTTCTACCTACGGCTTCACCCGCGTCCCCAATGGCCGGGACGAGATGGTCTCCTACGTGGAGGCCGCTCTGGCTGAGCAGGCGGAGGGCCGCACGATGCCCTTCGCCATCCGGTGGCTTCACACCGACCGCGTGGTCGGTGCCACCCGTCTCATGAACCTGGAGTACTGGCAGGGTCCCATGCCCTGGCCTCCGGGCACTCGTGGGGCGGTGGGCGATGTCCCGTCCGTGGCGGACATCGGTTACACCTGGCTCTCCGCCTCCGCGCAGGGGACCGGTGCCAACCGCGAGAGCAAGTACCTGATGCTCTCCCTCGCCTTCGAGACCTGGCAGGTCCACCGCATAACCCTCAAGGCCGACATACGGAACGTACGATCCCGGGCCGCCATCGAAGCCCTCGGCGCGCACCTCGACGGTGTGCGGCGGGCGGAGAGCCGAGGCGCCGACGACACGGTCCGAGATACCGCGTACTACTCGATCCTGAGCGACGAATGGCCGATCGTCCGAGAACGGCTGCGCGCGCGGATGGGCCTGTTCGAGGCCGCGTGAGACGCCCCTGGACAAGGGGTAACGCAAGGAGAACCAAATAAACCGACAAAAGCCATATAACGGTCAAAGCTCACTTTAACTACTTAATGGAACAAAAGGCCCGCCCGGGGCTCCGGGCGGGCCAGGTACTCGTCTGATGTCGTACGCGGGTCATGGGAGGCGTTCGTACGCCGCGCCACCGAGCGGGTCACGAGGTGGGATTACTCCTCGCCGTCGACCTCGTAGATGTAGCGCCACTTGCCGCACAGTGTCCGCTTGGCGTCGTGCTTGTCCCAGTAGCAGACCCTGACCTGCAGGTTTTCGACCTCTTCCCGAACGAAGTGGAAGGGGGTGTAACCCTGGGAGCCGCACTTGCGCGCCCAGTAGTAGCTCTCCTCGCCCTCGTGGTCCTCGATCTTGAACTGGACGTAGCCGCAGAGCCAGCCCGGCGAGTACTTGTCGTAGACCCTGCCCTGGACGTGGACGCTGTCGTCGTCCTCGGTCCAGACGCGACCCTTGGCGCTGGCGCGGGAGTCGTCGTAGTACTTGGAGTAGTAGGAGCCCCAGAACTCGTCGTAGTCGCTGGAGGCGGCCGGGCCGGCGGTGGAGGTGGCGGCCGAGGCCGGAGAGGCGAGGGCCGGAACACCGATCGCGATGACGGCGGTGGCGGCGGCGAGACCGAGGAGTTTGCTGATCGAGCGGCGCATGATGGTTCTCTCCTTGAGGGGGCGGCTCCCGACTTCCTCTAGGAGCCATGGCTCATTGATAGGCTCGCCCGCCTTCATCACGCTTACAGCGCCTTTATCCATACCTGCAATCCGCCGACATGTCGGGCATGGCCGCCCCCGTATGGGGCCATGCCCGACAGCCACAGCATTGTGGACATGACTCAACAGCCGATTAACGTGCGATCAACGGCTCGGCGAACGGACAACCCTCTACTTACTGAGTCAGCAGGGGAGGATCTATCATTTGGCCATAAAACTTCCCATCGGGCGGAGATTCAAGAAATGGCTGTTCAGGGCAGCGGAGACGGATTACGGTTCGCCGTACTCGGTCCTGTCCAGGCCTGGCGTGACGGATCCGAACTCGACCTGGGCACCCCACTGCAACGTTCCATCCTGGCGATGCTCCTGCTGAGGGAGAACCGGGCGGTGACGCCGGCCGAGATGATCGACGCGATCTGGGGGGACGACGCCCCGCCCCGCGCGCTCGGCGCCCTGCGCACCTACGTCTCCCGGCTGCGCGCGGTGCTGGAGCCGGACAGGTCCCCGCGCACCCGCCCCGAGCTGCTCACCTCCGTCGGCAGGGGGTACGCGCTGCGGCTGAACGGGATCGTCCTTGACCTGGTCCTCTTCGAGCGCGGCATCGCCGAGGCCGAGGTCGCGCGCCGCGCGGGCGACCTGGCGAAAGCCGCGGAGAGCCTGCGTGCGAGCCTGGCGCTGTGCACCGGCGAGCCACTGGCCGGAGCCGTCGGCCCCTATGCCGAACACCAGCGCGACCGGCTCACCGAGCGCCGGATGAGCGTGCTGGAAGTCCTGATGGACCTGGACCTGGAGCTGGGCAGGCACGCCGACGTGCTGTCCGAGCTGATCGCGCTGACCGCCGACCATCCGCTGCGCGAGCGACTCCGCGCCCAGCTGATGCTGGCCTACTACCGCTGCGGGCGCAGGGCGGAGGCACTGGCCGCCTTCGCCGAGACCCGCGCCACGCTGATCGAGGAACTGGGCATCGAGCCCGGCCCCGACCTGACGAGCATGCACCAGCGCATTCTCACCGACGCCCCGGCCCTCGCGCTCGTCCCTGCCGACCGACCCGCACGGCTCGCGCCCGCCGAGGCCGCACCGGCCGCCCCGGATCGGAGCCCGAAGCCGGAGCCGGAGCCGACGAGAACGTCGGGAACGCGGGGAACGCCGGTGGTCCCGGAACTGCCGCGCCCCGCGCAGCTTCCCGCCGCCGTGAACGACTTCACCGGGCGCCGTCAGATCATCGCGCGGCTGCGCACGCTGCTGTCGGCCCAGGAGGGCTCCGAGGGCGTACCCGTGGCGGCCATCTCCGGCATCGGCGGCGTGGGCAAGACGGCGCTGGCGGTGCATGTCGCCCATGCCATGCACGACCTGTTCCCCGATGGCCAGCTCTACGCCGACCTGCGCGGGTACGGCGTGGAGCCGACCGCGCCCGAGTCCGTGCTGGCCGCGTTCCTGCGTGGGCTCGGCCTGCCCGCCGACGCCATCCCCGACGGCCTGGCCGAGCGTTCCGCGCTGTTCCGCTCGCTCCTGGCCGACCGGCGGATGCTCGTGCTGCTGGACAACGCCCGCGACGCCGCGCAGGTGGGCCAGCTGCTCCCCGGTTCGGCCGGGTGCGCGGCGATCGTGACCAGTCGCGGCAAACTCGCCGACCTGGCCTCGGCCCGGCTGATCGACCTGGACGTCATGGAGCCGGAGGAGGCCCTCGCGCTGTTCGGCACCGTCGCCGGCACCGAGAGGGTGGAGGCGGAACGCGCCGCCGCCATGGACGTGGTCGCCGCCTGCGGTTTCCTGCCGCTCGCGGTGCGAATCGTGGCGGCGCGCCTGGCCGCCCGGCCGTCCTGGACCGTCGCCTCCCTGGTTCCCCGGCTGGCCGACGAGCGCCGCCGCCTGGACGAGATGCGCGTGGGAGACCTCGCGGTGGAGGCGACCTTCGCCCTCGGGTACGGCCAGCTCAGTCCGGCTCAGGCCCGCGCGTTCCGGCTGCTCTCCCTGCCCGGGGGCCCGGACATCTCGATCGGGGCCGCCTCCGGGCTGCTCGCGCTGGAGGCGATGGACACCGAGGACGTCCTGGAGTCCCTGGTGGACGCCAGCCTGCTTGAGGCTCCGGCCCCTGGCCGTTACCGCTTCCACGACCTGCTCAAGCTCTTCGCCCGCCGGGTCGCGGAACGGGCCGAGAGCACGGCGGAGGGGGACGGCGGTCAGGACGGCGGGGAGCGACGCGGGTCCGGGGTGAGCGTGGCCATCGGCGGGGAGGGCGCGGCGGCGCTGGCCCGGCTGCTCGACTTCTACCTGGCGTCCGCGCGCTCGGCGCACCGCCTCGCCTACGAGGGCAGCACGATCGCCGACCAGCTGGGGGTCACCGGTACCGGCCACGCCTTCGCCTCCGCCGACGAGGCTGTGGCCTGGCTGTCGGTGGAGGCGGAGTCGCTGTTCGCGTCGATCGCCCAGGTGACCCGCGCGAACCAGGCCGAGGCACTGCTGCCGGGGGCCGACCTGCTGCTCGCCATGGAGCCGCTGCTGGAGTCGGGGAGCCACGGCCGCGAATTCGAGAGCCGGACGCGGGAGATGCTGGCCGCGGCGCGACGGCTCGGTGCCGTCTCCAGCGAGCTGCGCTGCCGCTACGTGCTGGGCCGGGTGCTGTTCGGCACCAACCGGCTGGCCGAGGCCGAGGAGGAGTTCCGTGCCTCCCTGGAGCTGTCGGCCGGGGGCGATCGCATCGTTGTCGGCGAGGTACTGAACGCGCTGGCCGTCGTGGCCGGGCGCCGACGCCGCCACGTGGAGGCCCTGGCCTGGTTCAGCTCGGCGCGCGAGGCGTTCAGGGAGGTCGGAGCACGGGGCGGGGAGGCGCTGACACTCAGCTACTCCGCCCGCGACCACCTGTTCCTGGAGCAGCCGCAGGAGGCGATCGCCGCCGCCGAGCAGGGGCTGGCCCTGTTCATCGAGATGGGCTCCAGCGCCGGCACCGCCAGGGCCCGCTACCACCTGGGGATGATCCTGTCGCGGGTCGGCCGGTTGAACGAGGCGGTCCACCACCATGCCGAGTGCCTCGCCTTCTTCCGGGCCAGCAGGCAGCGGGTCTGGGAGCAGCGGGTCTGTTCCCGGCTGGCCGAGACCTTCATCCACGCGGGCCGCTTCACGGACGCGACCCGTCACGCGGAGCAGGCGCTTACCGTGAGCCGGGAGATCAGCCACCCGTACGGTGAGGCGCAGGCTCTGTGGGTGCTAGGCAAGGCGCTCAACGGCCTCGGCAGCACCGGCCGCGGGCGCGACTGCCTCGAACGCGCCCACGACCTGTTCAGCAGGCTCGGCGCGCCCGAGGCCGAGGATCTGCGCCTTCTGCTGGAGCGCGACCAGGTCGACAGCTGATCCAAGATCATCGTAAAGATCATCGTCAAGTCGCGTCATCCAAACGTGGTTGATCACTGGCATACCCCTCGTAGTCGGTCCGCGGTCCGGAATGAGCGTGGAAGCCCGGCCGGCCGCCTGGCCCCGGGCGACGTGTAGGGGGCCCGGTCATCCGGTACGTCGCCCGCGGGCCGGCCGCCTCACTGTGGCAGCCGGCCGGACTTGGCACGGACTCTTCACCCCCCGAGTCCGTGCCCCACGCCCAGAGCTTCCCTCACCGGGTTTGACATCCGATTGACAGGCAATAGCGGCGATATCCACAGCCTGTGGAGAATCACCCTGTGGATATGTGGAAAAACCCCTCGGCAATCAGCGGACGGAGCACGGCAGGGGCCTTGGCCCGCAGGTCATCGGGGTCCTCGCCGGTGAGTTCCGCGATCGCGTCGAGCAGCGGGGCCAGTGGATAGTCACCGTCGCAGACCCCCGCGAGGGCGGCTTCCACGGTCTCGACCCGCGTGCTGCGGCGCAGCCTCCCGGTCTGCCTCAGCACGATCCGCGCCGGGTCCTCGGCGCCGGGCGGTCCGCTCCGCTCCTCCAGCACTCCCTCGGCGACCGCCAGTCTGGCGCCCAGCAACTGGGCGTCGGTCAGCCGGTGCGCCGTGGTGATCGCGCCGAGCACCTCGTCCACGTATCCGCCGACCGGCAACTCCACCGGCAGGCCGTACTCCTCCACCCGCACGACCGGGTCAAGGCTCCCGGAGTCGTGCAGCGTGATCCAGCCGAAGCCGATCCCGGTGACGTTCTCGGAATCGAACCAGCCGAGCCAGTCGTCGTAGAGCTCGCGGTAGCGCGGGGTGCCCTGCTCGGCGGCGTCCCTCAGCCACAGCTCGACGTACTCGGCGGGATCCTGCACGTCACGCTGGACCGCCCAGCCGTCGCAGCCGGTCCCGGCGAGCCAGCCGCCCACCCGGTCACGCCAGTCCTCGCCGTCGACGTGCAGCCAGTTGGCCAGCAGGTGGCAGGTGCCGCCGGGTGCGAGGTGGCCCGGCGCCCGCCGTACGAGGTCGCGGCAGAAGTCGTCGGCGGGCAAGCCCGACTCCCGGTAGGTGAACCGGCCGGCCGGGGAGATCACGAACGGCGGGTTGGAGACGACCAGGTCGAAGCGTTCGCCCTCGACGGGATCGAACATGGAACCCTGCCGCGCCTCGACCCCGGTGATCCCGGACAGCGCCCAGCTCAACCGGGCCAGCTCCAGCGCGCGCGGGTTGACGTCGGTGGCCGTTATCTCCTCGGCGCGGCCGTTCAGATGGAGCACCTGAACCCCACATCCGGTACCGAGATCCAGCGCACGCCCGACCGGGCGATGTGAGGCCAGCTGGGCGAGGTTCGCCGAGGCTCCCCCCGCGCCGACGACGTGGTCCGGGCGCAGGGCGGGGTCGCCCGGCCTGACCTTGCGGTCGGAGACCAGGTAACCACCGGTCTCCCAGGGCTGCAGGTGAACCGTGGAGGTGACCCGCCCGCCCTCGACGGTCACCAGTCCCGCGGCGGCCAGTTCCTCCAGTGGGAGGCCCGCCGGTGCCCCTCGCGCCTCCACGGGGGCGCCGAGCCACCACAGCCGGATCAGGGTGCCGAGCGGGTCACCCTGGCCGGTGACGCGCAGGGCGGGCACCGTCTCCTCGCGGGAGAGCGCGGTGGCGGCGACGTCACCGAGTCGCTCGCGGACGCCGTCGATGGTGTAGCCGGTGTCGAGCAGGAGCTCTCTGAGCCGGTCCAGCAGATCGTTCACCGGGCAATCCTCGCACCGGGCACGTCCGGTTGCCCCGAGTGATGCGACTGTTACACACCGGGGTAAGCATTCTGCAAGCGGACTTCAACCGGGAGGCGGTACTTCTTGGTAACTGCACCATCCGTTCCAAAGGATCCGTGATGCTGATCCCCTGCTTCGCCTGTGAGTCCCGTTTTCGCCCTGATGAGTATTTTCGTGCCTGCCACGACTACTGCCGAGGCAAGGATCTGGTCGCCTGGACCTGTCCGCGATGTGGCAATCAGGATGAGTTACGAGTCTTCCCCGGAGAGCTGGGGTTCGGCTACGCCAGGCGCGGCAGGTTCGACGTCTCCGACCGGGTACGCGTGCCCGGCCTGCGGCGCCGGCGTCAGGACCTGCGACTGGACATCTCGCTCGACGAGGACGTCTGGCGGGTGTCGACGCGGATGCGCCAGTTGGCGGGCACGCGCTGAGCCCGCTCCGGCCGGGCAAGAACCGGTGACGGCGGTCAGGAGCCCTGCTGCCGCAGGCTCTGCCAGGCCGCCTCACAGAGGCCGCCGATCTCCTCGGAGGTGGGCTGGTGCGCCCCGGCGAACCACAGGCGGCACATCTCGGTGGCCGGTCCAAGCCAGAGCACGTAGCACATCGTCGGATGGACGGGCTGGAGCAGGCCCTCCCTCATGTGCGGGCGCCACCAGTCGGAGACCGTTCTGAAGAACGCCCTGCGCGACTCCGACACCTCGGTGCCGCCCGGCTCCTCACGCCTGGGCGGCCGCTCACTGATCAGCAGGTGGGCGCGCTCGCGATGCTCGCCACACCAGGACATGTGCAGCGCGACGATGGCCTCGATGCCCTCCCTCGCCCCCTCGTGGCGATGGAGCTCGGCGAGGAACGCGTCCTGGTACATGCGCAGGGTCTCGGCGTACAGGACGCCGAAGACATGTTCCTTGCTGGCGAAGTGGTGATAGAAGCTGCCGACGCTGACGCCGCTCTCCTCACGGAGGCTGGCCAGCGTGGTGGCCGAGACACCATCTTGGCTGAATCGTCGTAGGGCGCCCTCGACGATCCTGGTGCGGCCGTCGCGTCCGTTCTTGGCAGTCTTCACGACTCCAATGGTGAGGCACCAGAACCTTATTCCGCAAACTGTGCGGGAAACAGCTTGGACCACGCCGATCATACCGCCTTGATCGCGACACCGCGCCACCGCCCCGGAAGCCCCGCCCACATGCCCGCGTCCCGGCGCGGGGCCCCTCAGCGCAGGATTCTCGCGGTCACCTCCACCGTGCCGCAGGAGGCGCGCATGGTCGCCTCAGGCCACATCTTGCGGATCATCGCCAGCACCGTGCGGTTGTCTCCGAGCACGTCCATCCCCACCGTCCCGGCCCCCCGGGCCGCCGCGCGGCGCATCAGCGCACGGACGAGCCGGGAGCCGAGCCCCACTCCCTGCCACTCGTCGCCCACCACCACGGCGATCTCGACGTCGGTCACCTCTCCCTCTCTCCGGTAGCTCATAGCGTGCCCGACGACGAGGTCCCCGTGTACCGCGAGCAGCGCGTCGCACCGTTCGTCCACCGCCAGGAGCGCCCTGACGAAGCCCGCGCCGGGACGGCTCACCCCGGTGAAGAACCGCCGTGCCTGCGTCCGGGGCGACAGCCCCCCGAGGAAGCGACGGACCCGTTCCTCGTCATCCGGCCGCGCGGGCCGGATCTCGACGGCCTCCGGCATGGCGTCCACGGGCACGGGCGGCGCCGAGGCCTGGCACGGCGACGCCAGCTGAGTTCGCATCATGGACTCAGATTCTCGCGAGAGAGCTGAGTATGTCAAGTAGACTTAGATGAGCGTTGGAGGTGGCGCCATGGCGACTTACGATTCGCACATGAGTGAGGCGGCTCCCGGCAACCTGCCCCTGCGGCCGGAGAACTGTTCCATCGAGCGTGCCCTCGGCATCGTCGGCGAGAAGTGGACGTTCCTGGTGCTGCGCGAGGCGTTCAGCGGGGTACGGCGCTTCGCCGACATGCAGGCCGCCACGGGAGCACCCAGGCAGGTGCTCAGCGCCAGGCTGGCCCGTCTCGTGGAGGAGGGGCTGCTGCGCAAGGTGCCCTACCGCGAACCCGGGCAACGGCAGCGCGACGAATACCGGCTGACCCAGATGGGTCTCGACCTCTACCCGACCCTGGTGGCCCTGATGCGGTGGGGCGACAGGTATCTCAGTGACCACGAGGGGCCGCCGACACTCCTCACCCACCGTGGCTGCGGCGCTCCGATCGAGCAGCACTTCCGCTGCGCAGAGGGGCACGAGGTGTCCGGCCCGAGAGAGGTCACCCCGCTTCCCGGCCCCGGCATGCGCCTCAGCCCTCCAGCCCCCGCGTCTCCAGCCCCCGCAGGCAGTGCCGGAGGCTGAGCACCGAGATCAGTGCCGCACCGCCGAGCAGCACCGCGACCGCCGAGGTGCGCACCAGAAGGTAGGTCTCCAGAGTCTGGCTGAGCAGCAGCCACAGGCTCAGCGCCGCGTTCAGCAGTTGCGCGCAACCCCACAGCACCGACTGCGACACGAAGAAACGGCGCATTCGCGGGTGCTCCGTCACCTGGTCGGGCAGCGGCACGAGATCGGCCACCACCCGCCGGATCAGCGGCCGCCGCAACGGCGCGGTGAGCAGGAAACCCATGCTCACGCAGAACACCCCGAGGCAGGGCTGGAGGAAGAACACGATGGGGTTGCCCGTCGCCACGGTCAGCACCACCCTGACGGTGATCGTGCCCGCCGCCAGCATGAGCGTGCCGGGCGCCTCACTCCGCCTGACCAGTCGCCAGGCGACCCCGCCGTAGACCCAGAGCGCCGCCACCGCGAGCGCGACGTGCGAGTTGGTGAAGATCAGTGCGACGTAGAAGACGAGAACGGGAAGCATCATGCTCTCGAACACCCTGGGGGCGGCATGCCGCAGCAGAGCGCCGAGACGGGGGAGTGCGATCGGAGCCGTGGGAGCGGGCATGAGCACAGTCATCAGGAGCAGGCTCCGAGGGTGGTGGAACGTCCCGGGGGATATTTCAGCCGACCATATGCGATGTCCGAAGTGTCCATGAATTTTTCCATGACATCCGGCGATCGCGCGGTTCCGGGCACCTTACTACGCCCGCAGGCACCCCCCGCCACTCCCAAACGCGCACTCGGAGGACGGGGCGGCACTCCCGGTGCCTACTCTTGAGAGCGTGTACCGGTTTCTGCTGACTCCCCGATGGCTGGCTCTGCACGTGGTGGTGTTGCTGGTCATCCCCGCTTTCGTACTGCTGGGCCAGTGGCAGTTCGGGCGTTTCACGGAAAGATCCACCAGCAGCGACCAGATCACCCGCAACCTCGCCACCGCCCCCGTCTCCGCGGAAGAGCTGACCTCGCCCGGCGGCACCGTCTCCGTGCAGGACAAATACCGCCCCGTCACGGTCAGCGGCAGGTACGACGCGGACGCCCAGCTCCTGGTCAGGCGCCGCACCCAGAACAAGGTGGTCGGCTTCTACGTGCTGACCCCGCTGATCTCCCCGAACGGCACCGGTGTGCTGGTGAACCGGGGCTGGGTCAAGGCGGGTGCCACGGCCGACGCCCTCCCCGAGGTCCCCGCCCCGTCCTCGGGTGAGGTAACTGTCACCGGCAGGCTACGGCCCACCGAGACCGAGGAGACCTCGGGCATCCGGGACCGAGCGGGCCTGCCCACGGGCCAGGTCCTGCTGATCAACACCGAGGCGATCGGCAGCCGCCTGCCGTACCGGCTTCTCGGCGGGTACGTCGAGTTGACCGGGCAGTCGCCCGCGGCCACCACCGCGCCGGAACCCGTCCCGGCGCCGGACGTCGGCGGGGGAGGCGGGCTCAACCTGGCGTACGGCGTGCAGTGGTGGCTGTTCATCGGGATCGCGATCGGCGGCTGGGCACTGCTGATCCGCAGGGAGGCCGCCGACCTCAGGGCCGTGGCCACCGCCGCGCCGGCCACGACCGGCGGTCCAGAACCCGGCGACCCCGCCGAACTCCCGGACGCCCCCGAGCGGACCGCACCGGCTGAGCGGGCCGGCACCTGACGAAGAACCCGCCTGAACACCGGCACCCGGCTGCGGACCCGGCGGAAAGCCGCTGAGCCTAGCCGCCGACGAGGTTCAGCAGAGTGCCGGCGCCCAACGCCAGACCCGTGGAGAGCAGGCCCACCCCGAGCGCCAGCAGGAACCCCCGTACCCCGCCGAGCCGCTCGCGCGGCACGGGGCGCCGCCCGGCCTCGAACCAGAGCGGGCGGGGTTCGAACAGCAGGAACAGCATCGCGCCGGCCTGCCCGACGGTGAAGAGCCAGAGCCAGGCCCACCGGTTGCCCAGCCTGGGCGTCGAACCGAGCATGATCAGGGCGGCGAGCACCCAGGCTCCGAGCACCCACACGCCACCGACGGACGCAGGCACCTTTCTGACCCAGAAGGGCACGAGCTCCCATCTGCCGGAGTCGTCCGGCTCGGTCGCCCTGATCCGGCTCCGGCCCAGGTCGCCCCCGAGATCCGCCCTCGTGTAGGCGGGCCGTTCCGCCAGGAGCGCCTCCGGGCCGATCTCGCGCCAGATCAGCGGGCCCTGGGCCCAGCGGACCCGGTGGATCGCGCCGGACTGCTCGTCGTACTCGAGGAAGGAGACGCGGTCGGCCGCCGCCGCGGCGCGGAGCTCGGCCCGCGTCCCCGGCCGGGGAGTGAGGCTCAGCACGGTGACCAGGACGCCGAAGAGCAGGACGAGCAGAAGCACCGTCCGGATGGTCAGCCCGAGGATCCGCCAGCCGCGCCGGACTTCGACCACTTCGGGAGCCATACCTTATTTACTACCTCATGGTCATGCGTTGACCATCGCCATACCGAAAAGGAGTGCCACCGCGATCGCGAACCCTCGCGTGCCGTCGATTCTGGCCGGTGCGGGCAGCACCTCGTACGGTCCGCGCCACAGGGGATGGGGCTCCAGCAGGACGTAGAGCAGCGAACCGCCGGTGAGGAACATCCAGAACCATGCCCAGCGGCTGGCGTAGCGGGGGTTCGGCCGGGTCAGCATGAGCAGCCAGGCCAGCACCTCCGCCGCCACCGCCACCGGGCCGAAGGGTTCCCACCAGCGCCCGTAAGCGGGCGAGCCCATCAGACCGCCGAAGCCCTCGGTGCGCACGATCTCCACGCCGGGGTCGGCTACGGCGCGTACCTGGGCCAGGAAGGCCCCCTGGCGGCGCTCAAGGGCCTCGGGGACCAGCCGGGTGGTCTCGGGGTCCCAGACGTCGTCGGGCTGGTCGAAGCGGGCCTGGCTCCAGGAGAGCGGCCCGTGCGACCACGTCAGCGTGCCGTAGGCGGGCCAGTTGCGGTCGTAGACGACCTTGGTCACCCCGCCGTCCCGCAGGTCCGAGATGAGCTCCGAGGCGGGCCGCAGGGGTGGCGCCTGGTTGAGGTGGACGACCACCGTGGAGATCGCGAGCACGAACAGCAGTGCCAGGCGCACGACGTACGGTATGTCGCCCCGTGCCGGAACCACCACTCGCATCTCTGCCCCCGTCACGCGAGATCCACCGCCAGACAGGCTAGCCGGTGGCCCTGTAGGACGCCGGTAAGAGACGTCTTGGGAGACAGAGATACCAACCGGAGACCTTGCGGCTTGAACAGTGTTATTCCAGCGTCATACGGTTGACCGTGTGACTACGCCGCTGCTCCCCGACCCCGAGCCCAGGCGGCGGGACTATGTGATCATTTCGGCCGATGACCACCTGATCGAGCCGCCCGACATGTTCGACGACCGGCTGCCGGAGAAGTACGCCGAGCTGGCTCCCAAGGTGGTCGAGACCGACTCGGGTCACCAGGTCTGGCGCTACGGCGGTGCCACCTACCCCTGCGCCGGGCTCGACGTGGGCGCCGGTCTGCCCCGCGAGCAGTGGACGCTCGACCCGGTGCGGTTCGAGCACATGCGTCCCGGCTGCCACGACATCGAGGCCCGGATCGAGGACATGGACCGCGCCGGCGTCTGGGCCGCGCTCTGCTTCCCCGGCATGCTGGCCGGGCAGTCGGGCATGGTCTTCGCCAAGACCCGCGACCAGGAACTCGGCCTGGCGATCCTGCGCGCGTGGAACGACTGGCACGTGGACGTCTGGGCGGGCACCTATCCGGAGCGGATCATCGCCTTGCAGCTGCCCTGGCTGACCGACCCCGAGATCGCCGCCAAGGAGATCCGCGACAACGCGGCGCGCGGTTTCAAGGCGGTGCTCTTTCCCGAGTTCCCCACCCGGCTACGTCTGCCGTCCATCCACAGCGACCACTGGGACCCGTTCTTCCAAGCCTGCGAGGAGACGGGCACGGTCGTCTGCCTGAACGCCGGCGCCGGCTCCTGGGCACCCGTCCCCTCGCCGGACACCCCGATCGAGGCGATCACCACACTGATGCCGACGAGCGCCATGTTCGCCTGTGCCGACTGGCTCTGGTCGGGCATCCCGCTGCGCTTCCCCGCGCTGCGGATCCTCATCGTGGAGGGGGGAGTGGGCTGGCTGCCGATGCTCGCCGAGCGGGCCGACTACGCGCTCGACCACCCGGTGGCCGGCGAGGCCTCCTGGGAGGGTGGCCTGAAGCCCAGCGAGGTCCTGCGCAGAAACTTCTTCTTCGGCACGCTCAACGACCACGCCCTGTCCGGGGTGCGGCTCGCCGTCGGGCTGGAGCACGTTCTGCTGGAGAGCGGCTACCCCCACTCCGACTCCACCTGGCCCGACACCCAGCAGGCCATCGCGACGAACCTGGGCAGCCTGCCGCCCGCCGACATCGCCCGGGTGGCCTACGGCAACGCCGCCCGCCTGTTCGGCCACCCGCTGCCCTCTCGCGCCTGGCTCAGGATGGAACAGCTCTGACCCGGTCACGCTCCCAGTCGACGTAGCGTCCGCCCTCGCCGAGCAGGGAACTCATCAGCCACAGGAAGACGCCGAAGTCGTCGGCCACTCCGATGAGAACCAGGAAGTCGGGGATGACGTCGATCGGCGAGATGATGTAGAGCACGCCAAGGCCCATCATGGTCAGCTTGCCCTTGCTCATACCGGGGTACTGCCCGCGCATGACCGCGCCGATCATCCTGGGGAGGGCGCGCAGGCGAGCGCCGAGACCGGGCGAGCCCGGCTTCGACACATTCCTGTACGTCTTCCACGCCTGCGCCGCGCGCGCCGCCTTCGCCATGGGGATTCCTCTCGGAAGCACGTTCGCCTGGTGGCGTATTACCCCACCACCTCACGATATAACGCGTGATTTTCCGATACGGTTCCCGAACGCCCGCCGCGACCGGGACGATCACACCCCCGCCGCCGCTCCCGTCCATCCGTTCCCCGATATCACCAAATATCCCGAAAAAATAGCGTCAGCGCATCGCCGGATGCTGGAAGGGCCGCTCCTCCTCGATCTGGGCGGCCACCCGGATGAGCAGATCCTCCCGTCCCGCCGCGGCGACCAGTTGCACGCCTACCGGCAGACCGTCCGCGGTGCGGTGCAGCGGCAGGGAGATCGCGGGCTGCCCGGTGGCGTTGATCGGCGAGGTGAACGCCACCGCCTGGTTGGTCAGGCCCCGCGAGAGGCTGACGTCGTCCGCGGGCAGCCGGCCGAGGCGGAAAGGCGCCACCCCCAGGGACGGCATGAGCAGCAGGTCGTGGGATTCCCACCAGGCGGCCATCCGCCGCCGGAACCCGTCGATCCAGTCGCGCGAGGCCAGGTAGCCGACCGCACCGAGCTCGCGACCCGCCGCGCCCAGGATCCGGTTGCGCGTCTCCACCTCGTCCAGCTCCACGGGTCTGCCGCGCCAGCGCCCGATGTCCTCCAGGTCGGCGGCCACGTGGGCGGCGACGACGGTGCCGAAGTGCGTGGCGAAGCCGTCCTCGGCGAGCGCGGACGGTCCCCCCGGCTCGACGTCGTGCCCCAGCGCCGCCAGCAACCCGGCGGCCCCGGTGACCGCGGCCACCAGGTCCGCCTCCGGCGGGACGGTCCCGTCCGGATGTTCGGTGAGGAAACCGATCCGCAGCCGCCCGGGGTCGGCGCCGACCTCCTCGGCGAGCGGGCGCCGCCAGGCGGACGCGCCGTACGGATCACCCGGCATCGTCCCCGCGACCACGTCGAGGGTCGCCGCGCTGTCCCTGACCGTACGGCAGAGCAGGCCCGCGGCCGAGAAGCCCGCCCAGGGCTCGCCCGCCGACGGCCCCGAGCTGACCCTGCCCCTGCTGGGCTTCAGCCCGACCAGCCCGCACATACTCGCCGGGATCCGGATCGATCCGCCGCCGTCGCTGGCCGTGGCCACCGCGACCATGCCCGCCGCCACCGCCGCCGCGGATCCCCCGCTCGACCCGCCGCTGCTGTAGCGGAGGTCGTACGGGTTGCGGGTCGGGCCGAACGCCACCGGCTCGGTGGTGATCGCGGTGCCGAACTCCGGGGTGTTGGTCCGGCCCAGGATCGTGAACCCCGCCCGGCGCAGCTTGGCCACCGCGTAGCCGTCACGCTCCGCCGAGATCCCGTCGAGGGTACGCGATCCCGCGCGGTACGGCTCACCGGCCATGCCCCAGCCCAGATCCTTCAACAGTGTCGGCACCCCCGCGAAGGGAGCGTCGAGCTCGACCTTGTCCGCCTCCTCCAGTGCCCGCTCGAACCTGCGGTGGACCACCGCGTTGATCGCGCCGTCACACGCCTCGATCCGCGCGATCGCCGCCTCGGCGAGCTCTCTCGGAGAGACCTCTCCCTTCCATACGGCCTGCGCCTGTCCGAGCGCGTCCAACTTCAACAGGTCATGCAAGAGTCACTCCTCGGCGGGGGCCAGATCTCGTACGGCCTGCGTGATCGGAACCTCGCCACCGGGGATGGGGGCGAGAACCGGGGTGCTCAGACCGTTGCGCACATACTCCCTGATCCTGGCCCTGCACGTGGCGGCGTCGCCGTGCACGATGAGCTCGTCCACCACCTCGTCGGGGATGGCCTTGAGCGCCGCCTGCCGGTCACCGGCCGCCCATGCCTCGTGCATCGGCCGCAGCACCTCCCCGCGCCCCAGCCAGTCGTGGAAGGCCGCGTAGACCGGGACCGTCAGATAGCTCGCGAGCATCCAGCGCCCGAGCTCGCGCACCTTCTCCGCGTCCTCGCTGACGCACACGAACAGCCGGGCGATCAGCTCGGTCTCCTGCCCGACCTCGGCCCTGACCTTCAGCACGTCCTGCGGCGAGAGCCAGTTGGTGATCGCGCCGTCGGCCTCGCCGGCGGCCAGGTGCAGCATGCGGGGGCGGAGCGCGGCGAGCACGATCTTCGGCGGGATCTTGGGGGCGCGCTCCAGCTTGAAACCCTTGACCTCGAACGTCTCGTACCGCTCGGTGACCTTCTCTCCCGCGAGGGCCTTGCGCAGGAAGCGCAGGGTGTCTCTGGTCCTGGCGAACGGCTTGACGAACGCTCCGGCGTTCCAGCGCTCCACGATGGCCGGGGAGGAGGCCCCGATGCCCAGGACGAAGCGATCGGGGGCGAGGTCGGCGAGCGTCGCGGCGGACATGGCGAGCAGGCCGGGCCCCCGGGTGGAGACCGGGACGATCGCGCTGCCGAGCCGTACCCCAGGCGCCCATTCCGCGGCCATCGCCAGGGGCACGAAGCCGTCGACGCCGTTGACCTCGGCGGACCAGGCGTCGGTGTAGCCGAGCCCGGGGAGTTCGGCGATCAGATCCTTGGAACCGGCCAGCGAGCGGTCGTAGAAGGGAACCGTCATACCCCAGCGTGGGCCCGTAACCATCGTGCCGCCTCCATGTCAGTGGTCGCCGCCCCGGGACCTTCCCCCTAGAACGACATTCTGATGTAGCTTGCCGCACCCGGCCGGGGGGTCGTCAATAGGTTGACTGTACCAACCAGACGGTATGCCCCGGATGTAATGATCTATATCGACTCCCCGCTTACCCTCTCATTACTTTCCGTATGATGTTAGAAACCTTGCGTGACGACGCATCGGTGGAGGAAAAAACGACGGGGCCTGCTCGGCGCGGCGATCCTCGCGACCTGTATCGCGGCCCCCGCACCGGCCGCGCCGGCCGTGCCGCCCTCGCTCTCGGCGCTCTCGACGCGCTCGACGCTCTTGACGGCGGGCGGTGCCGGCCCGCCCGCCCCGCGGGTCGTCCAGCACGTCAGAAAGCCGATCTCGGCCTCCAGTCGCTCAGCGCGCCCGGAACCCGAGACGGACCACTCGACGGCAGGCCCCCAGGCGAGTTGGGAGCCCGGATATCCGGCCATGCCGCCACCCGAGATGAAGGCCGAGCCCGACTACCCGACAGCACCTCCCCGGGTGAACTGGGAGCCCGAGGATCCGGTCGCGTTTCCCGCCGAGGTGAAACCCGAACCGGACCATCCGAAGAAACCGGGCTATCCGGCAGACATTCCGATCAAGCCGGAACCGGAGCCGGATTCCAAACCCAAGCCCGAACCGACACCCGAACCCGAACCTGAACCCGAACCGACACCCGAGCCCGAACCGGAGTCGCCTACGCCCGCCCCACCCTCACCGCCCCGGCCCCTCCCGCCCGCCTACGTTCCCAAGGCCGCTGTCACGCCGACACCACCCCGGACCCGCCCCCCGCGGCCCGCACCGGTGACGCGTCCCAGCGTTCCTCCCCTCCTGCGGCAGCGACTGGTGCTGGACCGCTACGCCGAGCGGCGCGAGGGCACCGACCGCAGGCTCGTCCTCCTGGTGATGTTCACCGGCGTGATCTCGGTCACCGCGGTCGCCGCCCTCAACCACCGGGGCCGCAGATAGCGCGGACGGCACACGACCGGACGACGAAGCCCGCCGGGAACCACCGGCGGGCTTTTCCGATCCCGGACGCGCCGAACTACGGCTGGGCGGGAAACTGGCCGTCGATCTGGTCGTACTGCCGCTGCGCGGCCTTGAACGCGTCAGGCCCGACGGCACCAGGCCCGCTGAACGGGTGGCTGATCAGGATGATGAAACACACCCCGATGACGACCACGCCCACCCGGACCAGATCGGCGACGATCGACGGGAACGTGGGCCGCACCCTGAGCGTCCAGGGCAGCGCGATCACCAGCAGCCCGGAGAGGATCATCGAGATCACGAAGATGCTCTCCAGACCGGTGCTCGCGTCGTCCCCCCTTACCGTTCGGGCGTGGGAGATCTCGGAGATCCGGTCGAGCGCGTCCTGCTGGAGGTTCTTGCTCGCGTCGCCGATCGGCTGGAGCCGGAGCACCGAGGCCCGCATGTCGGCGAGGGTCTGCCCGGGGAGCGGGGACATCTCGCTGCCGGCCATGAGCGGCCAGTCGAGGTCGATGCTCTGCGCGGTGTACTGGCGGATCTGGGTCCTGACCGGCACCGCCTCGGGGATGGGCGCCACCGACCAGTACATCTCGGTGAGACTCTCGGCCTCGGCCTGGACGTCGGTCTCCGTCGCCCAGAGCCCGTCCCGGCACAGGACCGCGGCGTAGGCCAGCACCAGCAGGTAGACGGCGAGGGCGAGATTGGCGGAGAAGTCGATGGACGACGAGCCGTGCCCGTCGTCATCCCGCCCCTTCCTCCTCAGCACACGGAACGCGATCAGCAGGATCGCGACGGACAGCACCACCAGCACGGCTACCCAACCCATGGGACTCCCTTGAATCCGTCATCAAATCAACCACTCAGGGTAATCAGATCGACACGATGATTCCTGGAGTTCCGCCGGTATTCACTCGCGAAGTTCGTGAACTCCCGCGATGAAGTCACGGGCGACCCCGCGCAGGCCAGGCAGGTGCGAGAGCCCCACCAGCCGGTCCACCAGCGGCACGGTGAGCTCGATGAACCGATATGTCCGTCGGCATCCCTCCGAGTCGTCGTGCACCCAGAACAGCACGACGCCCATCGACATCAGCCAGAGCAGTTCGGGCAGCTCGGCCCGCAACTCGGCGTCCATGCGGTCGGAGGATCCCTCCACGACCCGCCGGTAGATCTCGATCGACGCTTCCCTGGAGGGCGAGGACTCGGCGCTGAACGGGTTGAGCGGGTTGCTCGGCTCGGCCGCGTGCTTGAAGAACTTCACCGCGAACTCGTGGTACGGCTCGGAGACCCGCACCCACTCCCGCAGCACGCCTTCCAGCCGTGCGGCGAATCGGTGCTCGGTGGCCAGCAGCTTCTCGCACGCGGCCTCGTGCTCGGCCTGGGCCCGGTCGTAATAGGTCTGAACCAGGATCTCCTTCGAGGCGAAGTAGTAGTAGGCGTTGCCCACCGACACCCCGGCCTCGGCGGCGATGGCCCGCATCGTGGTCGCCTCGTACCCTCGCTCGCGAAAAAGCCGCAGGGCCGTCTCCACGATGACCTCACGGGTTCTGTCTGATCCACGGCTTCTCGGGGGCGGCTCGGCCATAGAGCACCTGTCACCTATCGCTTGGAGCTGGGAGAACGGGCTCGTCGGGTCTCTCTCCACTGGACGAACCCTAGATCATCCGTCCCGCGTCACCAGGGAGAAGCCCCAGTCAACGACCCTAGGCGCGCCACATTGCCCCCGCCACTCATATCAACTATTGCCACCCGGCTCTCGCCTCCGCGTGCCTCTGACGGTAGCGACCCGATCATGCCGAGCACCGTGCGCCCCCTGTCTCAGCAGGTCATCGAGCCGCACGATGATCCCCATTACCGGGCAAAATTCACTCTTCGGGAGGGATCATCCGGGTTCGGGGGTGGGATTGATCCATTTGGCGGAAGGGCTCCCGCGACAAGGGATACATAATGGGGACACGTCCCTGTAGACAGCGGGCTGCCCGGTTCACCGCCGGAGCACTGCTCGCTCTGCAGATATCTTTCATCGCATCGGCCCGGGACGACAGTGCGACCGCGGAGAGCGGACACGCGTCGGCCACCGTCACGATCGTGAGCCGGCCGATCACGGTCGGCCCGGCGGAGGCACGCCGGTCCACGATCATCGGGACGTACGACACCGGCGCCCTGGAAACCGCCGGGCTCTACCGCCGGACCGTCCACCAGGAGCCCTCCCTCCAGGGGAGGGACATCGCCACCGCGGGCACACCGCCGGAACAGACGGCCCCCCTGATCCTCGAGACCACGGGACGGACGCGGGCCACCGCCCTGGCGGGCACACCACCGGAACAGGCGACTCCCCCGATCATCGAAGCCGCGGCGCGAACGCGGGACACCGCCACCGCGGACGCGCCATCGGAACAGGCAGCCCCCCTGATCCCCCAGAGCCCCCAGGAGACCCGGGCCTTCCAGCCGCGGTCCCTCCCCGAAACCTTCGCGGAGCAGGCACCTTCCGCCCCCGAGAGCCCGACCGAGGCCCACCCCCCTCAGGCGCAGCGGGCCAAGCAGCGCCAGCCGGTGCGGCTGGCGCAGGCGGACGCCAAGCAGCGCCTGCGGGCGGCGGGCCTGACCTGGAGCTCCTCGGGTAAATGCGCGAACCGTCGCGGACGGCACTGCACCTCGCTGCAGGCGGTCCGGGCCGCCACCGTCTCCGACGTGATCGAGCTGAAGCGCCGCAGTGGTTGTCCCCTGGTCGTCACCGGCGGCACCGAGGTGGGCCATGCCCCGGGCCCCTACAGCCACTACATGGGCTACAAGCTGGACATCAAGCCCAACGAATGCATCAACCGCTACATCACGAAGAACTATCCGTCACAGGGCATACGAGGTGACGGAGCCCCCCTGTACGGCGAATCGGCGACCTCGGGCACCCTCTACGCCCGCGAGGCGGACCACTGGGACATCCTCTTCCGCTGACTCGCGAGATCCCACCTCCCAAGCGCCGGGTTCCACCGCCTCCGGTGCCCGCCGCTCACGCGAGCGCCGCGAGGGTCGTGCGGCGACATCCGATGCCGCCGCACGACCGGGGAGGTTACCCGAACTCGGCCGCGACCAGCTCGGCGATCTCCGCCGCGTTCAGGGCGGCGCCCTTGCGGAGATTGTCGCCACAGACGAACAGGTCGAGGGTGTTGGGGAAGTCGAGCGCCTGGCGGATTCGGCCCACGTAGGTGGGGTCGGTTCCGACGACGTCCGCCGGGGTCGGGAAGACGCCGTTGGCCGGGTCGTCCATGACGACCACGGTCGGAGCGGCCTCCAGGATCCGATGGGCGTCGGCGACGGTGATCTCACGCTCGAAGGTCGCGTGCACGGCCAGCGAGTGGGTGGTGATCACTGGGACGCGGACGCAGGTCGCCGAGACCTTCAGGTCGTGGATCCCAAGGATCTTCCGCGACTCGTTGCGGAGCTTGATCTCCTCGGAGGCCCAGCCGCCGTCCTTGAGCGAGCCCGCCCACGGCACCACGTTGAACGCCACCGGTGCCGGGAAGGGCGACTCGGCGTCCCCGAGCCTGTTCTGCAGGACCTTGCGCACGTCACCGGCGGTCTGCCCAACCGTACGGTCGCCCGCCAGGGCCTCGACCTCGTCGTAGAGGCGGGCCGAGCCCGCCACACCCGCGCCGGAGACCGCCTGGTAGGAGGCGACCACCAGCTCACGCAGGCCGTACTCCTCGTGGAGGGCACCCATCGCGGCCATCATCGACAGGGTCGTGCAGTTGGGGGTGGAGATGATTCCCAGCGGCCGCTCGCGCGCGGCCTCGGGGTTGACCTCCGGCACGACCAGCGGAACCTCGGGGTTCATCCGGAAGGTGCCCGACTTGTCGATGACGACGGCACCGCGCTCGGCGGCGATCGGCACCCACGTCGCGGAGACCTCGTCCGGCACGTCGAAGATCGCGATGTCGACGCCGTCGAAGACCTCGGGAGTCAGCTCCTGGACGACGAGGTCCTCACCGCGGACCCTCAGGACCTTGCCCGCCGAGCGGGCGGACGCGACGAGCTTGATGTCTCCGTAGACGTTCTCGCGGCCGGAGATGATGTCCCGCATCACGGTGCCGACGGCGCCGGTCGCGCCGATCAGGGCAAGGGTGGGCTTGCGGCTCATCGCCCGGTACCTCCATAGATCACGGCTTCAACCTGGTCGGCGTCGAGGTCGAACGCGCGGTGCGCGGCGCTGACCGCCGTGTCCACCTCGTCCTGTCCGACGATCACCGAGATGCGGATCTCCGAGGTGGAGATCATCTCGATGTTCACCCCCGCGTCGGCGAGAGCGGCGAAGAACGTCGCGGTGACGCCGGGGTGCGAGCGCATGCCCGCTCCGATCAGCGAGACCTTGCCGATCTGGTCGTCGAAGAGCAGCGACTCGAAGCCGATGCGCTCCTGGATCTTCTTCAGCGCGGTGAGCGCCACGGAGGCGTCACTCGTGGGCAGCGTGAAGGAGATGTCAGTCCGGCCGGTCGTCGCCGCCGACACGTTCTGCACGATCATGTCGATGTTGACCTCGGCGTCGGCGAGTGTTTTGAAGATCGTCGCAGCCTCGCCGACCTTGTCGGGCACCCCGACAACGGTGATCTTGGCCTCGCTCCGGTCGTGCGCGACGCCGGAGATGATCGGCTGCTCCATCTCTGTTCCTTCGCTGTCGGGGTCGGAGACGACCCACGTGCCTTCCTTGGTGCTGAACGAGCTTCTGACGTGGATCGGCAGGCCGAAACGGCGAGCGTACTCAACGCAGCGCAGGTGCAGGATCTTCGCACCGCAGGCCGCCATCTCCATCATCTCGTCGTACGAGATCTTGGGAATCTTACGGGCGGTCGGGACGATGCGGGGGTCGGCGGTGAAGACGCCGTCCACGTCGGTGTAGATCTCACACACGTCGGCGTTCAGGGCGGCGGCGAGCGCGACCGCCGTGGTGTCCGAGCCTCCCCTGCCGAGCGTGGTGATGTCCTTGGTGTCCTGGGAGACGCCCTGGAACCCGGCCACGATCGCGACCTGGCCGTTGTCCAGCGCCCCGCGTATCCGGCCGGGCGTCACGTCGATGATGCGCGCGCGGCCGTGCGAGGAGTCAGTGATCACGCCGGCCTGGGAGCCGGTGAACGAACGCGCCTCCTGACCGAGGTTGGCGATCGCCATCGCCAGCAGCGCCATCGAGATGCGCTCACCCGAGGTGAGCAGCATGTCAAGCTCCCGGCCAGGCGGGAGCGGCGAGACCTGCTGGGCGAGGTCGAGTAGTTCGTCCGTCGTGTCACCCATGGCGGAAACGATTACCACGACGTCGTTGCCGGCTTTTTTCGTCGCGACGATCCGCTGAGCGACCCGCTTGATGCAGGACGCGTCGGCGACGGACGAACCACCATACTTCTGAACAACGAGCGCCACGAGATGTCTCCGAAGCAATCTAGGGCTGTGGAGTTCACAGTCTACTGGCGCCCTAGCTGGGACCTTCTGATGTGGCTCAGTATGTGGACGATCACACGGTTGTGCGCTCCTCGGCGACATCAAGCCGGGTATGGGCGACAAGGGCCTGAAGTGCCCGCATCGCCGCTCCGGCGTGGTTTCCCCAGGTGTTGAAATAGGAGTACTGCCACCACCAGAGAGCCTCCAGCGGGCGACCCGCACTGTGGTGCCGCAGACCGTGCAGGAGGTCGGCGGCCACCGCCGTCAGGTCGTCGGAGAGACGGTACGGAGTGACCCCGGTGTCCTTGTAGGGGTCGAAGACCTCGGCGTAGTCGTCGACCGGCCCCAGCCGCTCGGCCAGAGCCGTTCGGACGGCGTCGACGTCCGGGTCCTCGCCCAGATGCGGTTCCCAGTTGCCCGACAGGATCACGTCCTGGCTCGCGCCGAGCTGCGCGCCGGCCGAGCTGACCTGCGCGACCTCCACCAGCAGCAGGGGCAGGATGGCGTCGCCGCCCTCGCCGCCCGCCAGGCGGGTCAGGCCGTCGATGTAGTTCTTCGCGTGCTCCGCGATCCGCTCCGCAAGAGCACTCCACGCGTCATCAGACATCAAGGAGCCTCCTTCCCTCGAACGCGCGGCCCAAGGTGACCTCGTCCGCGTACTCGAGGTCACCGCCTACCGGCAGACCGCTGGCCAGTCGTGTCACTTTCAGTCCCATCGGCTTGACCAGACGGGCGAGATAGGTCGCCGTCGCCTCCCCCTCAAGGTTGGGGTCGGTGGCGAGGATCAGCTCGATGACCTGGCCGTCCGCCAGGCGGGTCATGAGCTCTCTGATGCGCAGGTCGTCGGGGCCGACACCGTCGATCGGGCTGATCGCCCCGCCCAGCACGTGGTAGCGGCCTCGGAACTCGCGGGTCTTCTCGATGGCCACGACGTCCTTCGACTCCTCGACGACGCAGATCACGTGGGGATCGCGCCTGGCGTCACGGCAGATCCGGCACTCCTCCTCCGCGGCGACGTTGCCACAGACCCGGCAGAAGCGGACCTTCTCCTTGACCTCCAGCAGCACGTGCGCGAGCCGTTTCACATCGGCCGGCTCCGCGGCCAGCAGGTGGAACGCGATGCGTTGCGCGCTCTTGGGACCGACGCCGGGGAGCATCCCCAACTCGTCGATCAGGTTCTGGACGACCCCTTCGTACATGACCTAGAACCCGGGAAGCTGGCCGAGCCCGCCCCCGCCCCCCAGCCCCTGCGCGAGGGGACCGAGCTTCTCCTGTTGTAGGTCGGCCGCGGCACGCACGGCGTCGCGGATGGCCGCGATGACCAGGTCGGCGACGGTATCCGCCGTCTCCTGGGGGTCACCGGGGTCGATGGCCTCGGCGCTGATCTCTAGTTCGAGCAGTTCGCCCCCGCCGTTGACCGTGGCCACGACCAGGCCACCGCCCGCGGAGCCCTGAACCTCCGCGTCGTTCAGCTCCTGCTGGGCGCTCACAAGCTGCTGCTGCATGAGCTGAGCCTGCTCCAGCAGCTGCTGCAGGTTGACATCCCCTGGGTTCACCGTCGTTGTGCTCCTCATTCGTGACATCGGTCGTCACGAGCCTACGGGTTCTGAGCCGGGTGTTGTACTGAAGCGAGCACGGGTTCCCTGCTGACAGGGATTAAACCTTCGTCGGGTCCCGGGCCCCCTCCAGACGTCCGGGACCCGACATGACACGCCCCGGAGCGGCCGCACACGGCGGCGTGTGATCGAAAGGTAACCGTCCGAAGGTTGCACACACGTTGCGATCGTCCGCTCACTCTTCGCGTGCCCTCTTTGATCGAACGGGTTGCGTGCGGGGTTCTGAGCCCCGATGCTTCCGCCATCGGCTCTGTTCCGGGGGGATATGTGTCCGACAGCCAGATGAGAGCCGTCCAGACAGCCGATCTCGACTCCTACGCGTCACGGCTGCGGCGCCTGCACGAGGCCCTGAGCGACGGTGAGCAGCCGGTGGCCGAGGGACCCAGAAGCGTGATCTCCTCGTCGTGGCGGCGGTCGCTGGACGCCGGGATCGACCTCGAGACCAGGTCGGCCCCGCCGGCCTTCGAGGGCCAGGACGTCCGGGAGGTCCGTTCGGCCCACCCGATGAGCGGGCTGCTGCCGATCATCACCGGCACCCTGCTGGGAGCCGCCGCCGAGGGCGACCAGATCCTGCTCATCGCCGACGCCGAGGGCAGGGTGCTCTGGCGGGACGGCGACCACCGGACGATGGAACGCGCCGACGAGGTGGGGCTGGCCGCCGGCTTCGACTGGAGCGAGCAGGCGATCGGGACCAACGGCCTGGGCACCGCGCTCGCGACCCGGCGGCCCCTCCACGTCTTCTCCTCCGAACACCTGGTCAGGGCACTCCACATCTGGTCCTGTTCCGCCGCGCCGGTCATCGATCCCGACAGCGGCGGCCTGCTGGGCTGCGTCGACGTCAGCGGCACGACGCGCGCCATGCACCCGGCGAGCGTCGCCCTCGTCGAGGCCGCCGCGCGGCTGGCCGAGAGCCACCTCACGCTGCGCATGCTCGAACGTGACGAGCGGCTCAGACGCCGCCACGAGAGACAGGTGAGCGCGCTGCGCGGCGAGCCTGGCGCCCTGGTCACCGCGACCGGGCGGATCATCGCCGGTGACGACGCACCGCAGTGGGGTCACCGCATCCGCCTGCCCGAGGTGGGCCACCGTCTGGTCCTGCCCGACGGGCGGAGTGCCTTCCTTGAACCGCTCGGCGACGGAGGCTTCCTGCTCCGCCTCGCGGGTCCGGCGCGTGACCCCGTGCTGACCCTGTCCCTCCTCGGCACCGAGCACCCCTCGGCGTACCTGGAGGGGGTCCGCCTGCCGCTCTCCCTGCGCCACGCCGAGATCCTCGCGATGCTCGCCCTCAACCCCCGGGGAATGACGGCCGCCCAACTCTCCTTCCACTTGTACGGCGACGCGGGAAATCCGGTGACCATCCGTGCCGAGATCCACCGGCTCCGCATCCACCTCGGCCACACCATCGCCGCCAGGCCGTACCGCCTCACCTGCACGGTCGAGGCCGACTTCCTGGAACTCAAGCGGCTGCTCGCGGCCGGCGAGACCGCGCCGGTCGCCCGTGCCTACCGCGGCCCCCTGCTGCCCCGCTCCGAGGCGCCCGCCCTGCGCCGCGAGCGGGAGGAACTGGAGGGCCAGGTACGGGCCCGCCTCCTGCGGCGGGGCGACCCCGACGACCTCTGGGCCTACACCGAGACCGAGCACGGCAGGAACGACATCCAGATCCTCGAACGCCTCGCCGCCACGCTGCCCCGCCACGACCACCGCGCGGTGGCGGCCCGGATCCGCCTCAGCGGCGTCGACCTGCCCTGAGGTCCTCGCCATCCCGAAGGCGGGGATTCCCGTGCCGCCACGGGTGCGGCGGGTTTCCCGGCGACCACTTTCAGGGCGAACGCGCGCCGTCGACCGGTCTGAGACCTCCGGGACGCGGGTGGGAGCGCGACGTGCAGCCCGTCAGGTGTGGTCGATCTCGCCGATGATCTGGCCACCCAGCTCGCGCTGGATGAGGGCCATCCCGGTGAGCGCGTCGACGTCGGCGTCCGCGTCGTTCAGCGGGTCGACCTCGTCGGCGTCGGGGGCGGCGCCGCGGTTACCCCGGGCGGGCACCGCGTCGGGCCAGGCCGCCTTGCTGCCGGTCTTGGCCACGGCCCTTGGACCGGCCTGGGCGGCGGCCTTGGCGGCCGAGCGGGCGGCGGCCAGACCGGGACCGGGGCCGGAGATCGGCGGGGGAGGCGAGCCCGGGTCCTCCGGCATGGGGGCGTCCGGCCAGGACTCGTCCGTCGCGGGCGGGGTCTGACCCGCCGGGGCCTCCCGCTCCGCCTGCGGCGCGGGCGGAGCGACGGGGGCCTGCGCCTGACGGACGGGCGCCTGTGCCTGCGGCTGCGATGGCTGGGGGGTGGGCTGCTGGGGGGCCGGGGGCTGTCTCGGTGCCGGCGCACGGCCCCCGCCCGACGGAGCGGGCCCGTTGCCGACGACGGCCTCGACCTTCCAGGTCCCGCCCAGAACCTCCTGCAGCACCGCCGCGACGACCGCGTCCTTGCCGCCCCCAGTGAAGTTCTTCATCGCGCCGACCTGCGCGAACCCCAGGGTTACGATCTTGCCCTCGACCCCGACGACCTGGGCGTTGGTGTTGACGTTGGCCCATACGACGATGCTGCGCCGCTTGAGCGCGGCGAGCACCTGGGGCCACGCCTGCTGCACGGCCCCGCCCCCGGAACCGGGCGCGACCGCCGTGTCGACCGGCGCGGGCGCGCCGGGAGCCTGCTGAACGGGCGCCTGGGCCTGCTGCCCCGTAGCCGGTGCGCCGGGCCTGACCGCCACCGGCCAGTCATCGCCCTGGGCGCCGGGCTGCTCGACGGGTGCCTTGACGACGGGCGGTGCGGGCCGCTCCGCCTGTGGCGGGGGCGCCGTGTGGACCACCGGTGCCGGTACCGGAGCCGCGGCCTGCGGAGCGGCGTGCACGACGACCCCGCCCCGCTCCAGCCGCTCCAGCCGTGCCAGCAGCGCCGTCTCGCCCTGCGCCGCGCCGGGAAGCAGGATCCTGGCGCACATCAGCTCAAGGAGCAGCCGGGGCGAGGCCGCACCGCGCATCTCGATCAGGCCCGCGTTGAGGATCTCCGCGGCGCGGGTCAGCTCGGCCGGGCCCATCGAGGCCGCCTGGACCTGGAGCCGCTCCAGCTCGTCGCCTGGCCGGTCGAGCAGCCCGCTGGTGGCCGCCTCCGGCACGTTGGCCAGGATCACCAAGTCACGGAAGCGCTCCAGCAGGTCCATCGCGAACCGCCGGGGGTCGTGGCCGCCCTCGATCACCCGGTTCACCACCTGGAACACCAGCGCACCGTCGCGGCCGGCGAAGGCCGCGACCACGTCGTCGAGCAGGTCACCGTCGGTGTAGCCGAGCAGGGAGACAGCGCGCGCGTACGTGATGCCCGCCTCGTCCGACCCGGCGAACAGCTGGTCGAGGATGGAGAGCGAGTCGCGGGCCGAACCCGCGCCCGCCCGGACCACCAGCGGGAGCGCGGCGGGCTCGAACGGGACGTTCTCGGAGGTGAGGATCTCCTCCATGAGCGTGCGCAGCGCGGCCGGCGGGATCAGCCGGAACGGGTAGTGGTGGGTCCTGGACTTGATCGTCCCGATGACCTTCTCCGGCTCGGTGGTCGCGAAGACGAACTTCAGGTGAGGGGGAGGCTCCTCGACGAGCTTGAGCAGCGCGTTGAAACCCTCGCGGGTCACCATGTGCGCCTCGTCGATGATGTAGATCTTGAAGCGCGACGACACCGGCGCGAAGAAGGCCCGCTCGCGCAGGTCGCGGGCGTCGTCCACGCCACCGTGCGAGGCGGCGTCGATCTCGATGACATCGAGGTGGCCGGGGCCGGTGGGCGCCAGCGCCACGCAGGACTCGCACTCCCCGCACGGGTCGGGGGTCGGGCCCTTCTCACAGTTCAGGGAGCGGGCGAGGATGCGCGCGCTGGACGTCTTGCCACATCCCCTGGGCCCGCTGAACAGGTAGGCGTGGTTGATGCGCCCGCTGCGCAGCGCCTGGCGGAGCGGATCGGTGACGTGCTCCTGACCCTTGACCTCGGCGAAGGTTCCGGGCCGGTACTTGCGGTACAGCGCAAGACTCATGCGACGATCCCACCTGCGAGGGGTCCTGAAACGAAAGACCCCTCGCACACCCGCCAGAGCCCGCTTATCCTTGCTGCCTTCCGGCCCTGGGGAGGTTCACAGGATGACGCCGCGCGAGGGGTCGACCCTCAGTCTAGCCTCAGATCCGAGTGCTCGGGGTCGGAAATCCATGGTCCGCGCACCTCGAAAGTTGGGTAAGCTTCTCCACGGAGGATTCGCCTAGTTGGCCTAGGGCGCACGCTTGGAAAGCGTGTTGGGGGCAACCCCTCAGGAGTTCGAATCTCCTATCCTCCGCCTTCTCGGAAGGGGCGGCCCGCGTCGGCGGGCCGCCCCTTCCGGCGTTCGGGTCTCGGTTGGCCTTTTCCGGGGGTTCTTCCCCCCACCCGCCGACGCGGTGTCCACGTCCCGGGGAGCATCGGCTGCCGGGGCCACCCCGGACCGGAATGCGGCCGACGCTCCACGGCGGCGCGGAACCGGCCATGCCGAAGGTGCATGCCGGCAGCGAGGCCGGAGCCGGCGCCGCCACGGCGGCCCATCGGCGGTGACGGCGGCGATGCGCGGGTCCATGCCCAACTCGCCGTAGATGTGCACCAGGTGGGTCTTGACCGTCGCCTCGGTGATGAAGAACCGCCTGGCGACCTCCCGGTCGCCCGTGCCGAACGCGCGAAGCGCCGTTAAGTTAAAGGCGGCCATGCTAGCGTGATCACGCTCATATTTGCTTGTTTGGGATGATTGATAACCATCTCCTGAGCAGTCAGGCGAGAGCCCTTGAAGATCACTCGTTGGGTCGCGGGCGGCATGACCTTGGCCGCTGCGGCCGCCTTCACCCTGGTGTCCGCCGGTCCCGCGCAGGCCTTTCCCCAGGGCTCCTGCGGACATTCGTACCGCAAGGTAGCCAGCTATCCCATCGCAAAAGAGGCAAAGGACGGTAAGACGTACAGGATCGGTTCCAAGCCCGTCGTCCACGGGGGCACACCAGAAGGCAAGTGGATGCACTGCGGTTAGACACCGCTCACCGCCTCTGACCCGGTGACGGGGAATCCTCGACCTGGAACGGCCACCGCGTGGTGCATGGGACAGAACCGGTTTTCCCGTCGCCGACACCGTGGGAACGTCCGCCGAGCCTCAGGGCGTCGAGCGGGAGACCTGTGCGGGCATGTCAGACCCTTCTCGGGGCAGGGGAAGCGCCCCAAGCGGATCGAAGGGACGTCGGGCGATGGATTTCAAGGACGATGTCCAGCTGGACAGCTCGCAGGTCGAAAGCCGCGGCCGGGGGAGGGTTCCCGGTGGAGGTCTCGCGGTCGGCGGCGGTGCGGCCGGAATCATCGCGCTCATCCTCGCGCTGGTGTTCGGGATCAACCCCGGAGACATCACCGGCGGGTCCGAACCGGCCCCGGTCGGCCCGGGCGCCGACCTCTCGGCGCAGTGCAAGACCGGGCGGGACGCCGACCAGAACGAGGAGTGCCGGGTGGTCGGCGTGGTCAACAGCATCCAGGAGTACTGGCCGAAGGCGGTCGAAGGATACGAGCCCGCCAAGACCGTCATGTTCTCCGGCCAGGTCGGCACCGCCTGCGGTGCCGCCGACGCCTCCGTCGGCCCGTTCTACTGCCCGGCCGACCGCCAGGTCTACCTGGACCTCGGCTTCTTCAAGGAACTGGAGAGCAGGTTCGGCGCCAAGGGTGGCCCCTTCGCCCAGGCGTACGTCATCGGGCACGAGTACGGTCACCACGTCCAGCATCTGCTCGGTACCGACGCCAGGGTCCAGGGTGACCGGCAGGGCCCCAAGAGCGGCTCGGTGAGGCTGGAGCTGCAGGCCGACTGCTACTCGGGCGCCTGGGCCAAGAACGCCTACGAGACCGGCCTGTTCGAGAAACCGTTCAGCGGGACGGACATCGAGGAGGCGCTGAGCGCCGCGTCCGCCGTGGGCGACGACAGCATCCAGGAGCGGACCCAGGGCCGGGTCACCCCCGAGGGCTTCACCCACGGCACGTCCGCGCAGCGCGTCAAGTGGTTCACCACCGGCTACCGGAGCGGCGATCCCGGCAGGTGCGACACCTTCTCCGGCGGCATCTGAGAACTCCGGCGGCGCCTGCCCAGGACGCATCCGAAAGACGGCCTCCGAACTGCGGCGATGAAGGTCGGACAGGCGAGAGGCCGGATTCTCTCCTAAACTACGTACTGTGATCTTCAAGCTGGTCGGCGATGGACGGCCCTACCCCGAGCACGGTCTCTCGCATCGCGAGTGGGCGCAGATACCGCCGCGACAGGTCCGGCTCGACACGCTGATCACCACGAAAGCGGTGCTGGACCTGCACTCCCTGCTTGCCAAGGACTCCACGTTCTACGGCGACCTGTTCCCGCACGTGGTCCAGTGGCGCGGCGACCTCTATCTGGAGGACGGCCTGCACCGGGCCCTGCGCTCGGCCCTGCACCAGCGCTCGATGCTGCACGCCCGGGTCCTGGAACTGCCCGCGGAGAACTGAGGCCCCGGGTGGGATTTGCCGGGCTCGCGAAAGGGATGGAGCGGCGGGGAAGGACGGCAGAACGCGGAAAGGGGCTCCCGCGACCGCGGGAGCCCCTTCTGTGTGGCGGTGGAGGTGGGATTTGAACCCACGGATAGGTTGCCCCATCACACGCTTTCGAGGCGTGCGCCCTCGGCCACTAGGCGACTCCACCGCGGAGCAGCCTACCGGATAACCGCTATTGCTCGCGCATCCGGCGAGCAGTGAAGAACTCGGTGAGAACCGCCGCGCAGTCATCGGCCAGGACACCTCGCAGCACCTCGGGCCGATGGTTGAGGCGGCGGTCCCTGAGCACGTCCCAGAGCGACCCCGCCGCTCCGCCCTTGGGATCGACGGCGCCGTAGACGACGCGATCGACCCGGGCGAGCACGGCGGCTCCCGCGCACATGGTGCAGGGCTCCAGGGTGACCACCAACGTGCAGCCGGTCAGCCGCCACCGCCCACACGCCTTCGCGGCCTGCCTCAGGGCGAGCACCTCGGCGTGTGCGGTGGGGTCGGCCGAAGCCTCCCTGTCGTTTCCCGCACGCCCCAGCACGGAGCCGTCCGGGCCGATGACCACCGCACCGACGGGCACCTCGCCGCGGGCTCCGGCTTCGGCGGCCTGCGCCAGGGCGAGCCTCATCTCCCCGACGTAGTCCGTCAACGCAACCGGTCGAGCTCGTCGGCGAAGGCCAGCCGCTCGGCGATCACCGAGAGCGTGTCCCCGGGGAGCGCGCCCTCCTCCATGCTGAGCTCGACGAGCTCGTCGGAACTCAGCCCGAGGTCGTCCAGCAACTCGAAGTCGCCCGCCGGCCGCACGCCCAGGTCGGGTGTGTCCTTGTCGACCGCCACCCCGGCAAGCTCGGTGAAGAGCTCACCGAGGCCGTCGGAGAGCCCCGCGTGGGCATCGGACAGGAAGGTGCGTGGCTCCAGGTCGCCCTGGTATCGGACGATCGCGAACCATTCGTCCTCCACCTCCACACACAGAAGAGCAAGCTCGTCGCCGTTGAGCCCCAGATGCTCCTGAACGGCGTCGCCGAGATCGTCGACGATCTCGGCCTCACTGAGGTCGACCTCCGCGCCTTTCCAACCGTCCGGCGTACGGACGAAGGCCGCGGAGAAAACACTGTTACGGGGTGGTCTGGAGGGCATGGCCGATCTCCCGAGGTCAGCCGAACACAGAGTCGATGGCGCGTTCGAACGGCTCGGAGAACCCCAGCCGCGCGGCGATGCTGGACAGGACGTCCTCCGGCAGGAGGTCGATGTCGCCAGAAAGGATGCCGAGCTCCATCTCGTCGAGCCCCAGGTCCGCGAAGATCGACAGGTCCCCCGCGGGGAGCGCCGTCTCCTCGTCCTGAAGAATCGCGTCGAGTTCGTCCTCGTCGGGAACCGGTACGTCCAGGTATTCCAGCGCCTGCCGGGCGAGCGGGAAATCCCAGGACGCGGCGATGTCGGACAGGAAGACCTCGACCCTCTCGCCGAACACCCGTAGCGCCACGAAGAACTCATCCCCAACGGCGACCAGGCCAATCGTGCCGTTCATGCTCGGCTGCTGGCGCAGGGCGTGGATGAGGCCGTCGAGGTCGGAGGTGAGGGACACGGGGAGCGTCTCCGCCTCCCAGCCGTCGTCCTCGCGGTAGATCACGATGGCAAAGTCCAGCGAGTCTTCGTCTGACATGGCCATCCCCACCGAATGCTTTCTCTACGGAGGTCAATGCTTTCAGAAGCGGGACACGGACGTGGGCCTCTCCAACCAAATTGTGATCAAATCCGAGTGAGCGGGTGATGTCGAACAGGTGCCGCCCGCCCGCCCCCGGCTTATCGCCTGCCGAGTGTCCAGGATATCTTTGGCCACCATGGAAACCCTGGTCGTCGACCATCCCCTGGTGGCCCACAAGCTGACCGTGCTACGGGACGCCGGTACGGACTCCCCCACTTTCCGGCGTCTCGCCGACGAGTTGGTGACCCTGCTGGCCTACGAGGCGACCAGGCACGTCCGCGTCACCGAGTGGTCGGTGCAGACGCCCGTGGCTCTCGCCAAGGGCGTGCGGCTTGCACAGCCCTGCCCGCTGGTGGTCCCGATCCTGCGCGCGGGACTGGGGATGCTGGAGGGCATGACCCGGCTACTGCCCACGGCCGAGGTCGGTTTCCTCGGGATGATCCGCAACGAGTCCACGCTCCAGGCGGAGACCTACGCCACCCGGCTGCCCGACGACCTCTCCGGCCGTCAGGTCTACGTGGTGGACCCGATGCTGGCCACCGGCGGCACCCTCGCCGCCGCGATCCAGTTCCTCTTCGACCGGGGCGCCGACGACGTGACCGCGCTCTGCCTGCTGGCCGCCCCCGAGGGCATCGCCCACATGGACGAGGTCTTCAACGGCAGCGGCAAGCCGATCCGCCTGGTGACCGCGGCCCTGGACGAGCGCCTGAACGAGCACGGCTACATCGTCCCCGGGCTGGGCGACGCCGGAGACCGCCTCTACGGCGTCGTCTGAGCACTCCCCGGCATCGCCGCCGGCCCGAAGGTTCCGGGATTTCAGAGCCATCCTTTTCCCTTGAAGGATGGTTCTTCTACTCGCCGATCGTTACACAACGCGGTCGAGTGGGTACGAAGAGTCGCGAAGACATCTCTTCTGTGTCCCCGGTCCGCCGAGGCCGCGGGCGCACACCAGGGAGAACCATGAGCGAGCGAATCATCCCGGACACCGAACCCGACCCTTACGCGGACTTCAGCGCCGCGCTCAGGGACGAGTTCTCCGAGGTCCATCCGGCGACCACGGTGACCCGCTGCATAGAGGCGGCTCACTACGGAGCGCTGGAGGTCGTCGGCCACGCCCATCCGACGCTGGTCGAGCGGATCGCCCGCAAGCACCTCGAGGTCCTCGCACTGGTCGCGAGCGAACGCGGGTGACGGGTCATGAGGGGCGCGGATGTCCGGGAGGTGTGCCCCACGGGGCCCTCGCGCGGGATCCTCGCGACACGTACGAGACCGAATGAGCCGATGCGCTTTACCGCGGCATGGCCCTGGGTAATGTATATGGCGGGTGCAGTGGGTGAGTGGTAGTGGGAGGCCAACGTGCAGGTCAAGAAAGTCCTATCGTATAGCGCTGTCGGTTTTGTGGCGTTTTTCCTGTTCACCCGACCAGGTGACGCAGCCAACGCCGTAAGGGGTGCCATGGACACGGTTTACACGGCGGCCGATTCTCTGGCCCAATTCGTCTCACATCTGTCATGAGGCTAGTGACCCACGGGGACTCCGCCCCCTCGTCGGTCAACCGCTACCTACTCCCCCACGAACACCAGGTCATCATGGTGCGGCGCCACCCGGCCGTGCTGCTTCGCGCGGTCGCCGAGGTTTTCGGCGGCCTGATCCTCGCCGGACTGCTGAGCAAGTGGTTCGGCGACCAGGGCGGCGGTGGCGTGCTCGTCATCGTCTGGTGGGCCTGGCTGCTGTTGTTGATCCGCTTCGTCTGGAAGGTCGCGGAGTGGTCGGTCGACTACTTCGTCGTCACCTCCAAGCGCATGCTGCTCACCACCGGCTTGATCACCCGCAAGGTCGACATGATGCCGCTCGGCAAAGTGACCGACATGAGCTTCCAGCGCTCGATCCTCGGCCGCATGCTGGGCTACGGCGAGTTCGTTCTGGAGTCGGCCGGTCAGGACCAGGCTCTGTCGAGGGTCAATTACATTCCATACCCGGAGACCCTCTACCTGGAGGTCTGCCAGATGCTCTTCCCAGGGGGCAATGATTCGGATGATTAGCGCCCTATGTCCATATTGACAGCAATGACATAGTGGCTGCCCACACTCCCCGGTGAGGATTTTTCACGCGGGGTTACCCGATTCGACTGCTTCATGCAATCATGGCGGGAACATTGACCATCCCCCGCCCTGAGAGATCAGATGCCGAGTCAGGGAACCATCGGTGACCGCGTCCGCGGACTGCGACTGAGTAGGCGCATGTCCCAGGCCCAGCTGGCAGGGCCCGACCTTTCCGACAGCTACGTCTCCCTCATCGAGTCCGGCAAGCGGACGCCGACCCCCGTGGTCGCCCGTCTGCTGGCCGAGCGACTGGGGTGCACCACCGAGTTCCTGCTGCACGGGATCGAGCCGCGCCAGCGCATCGACACCGAGCTTGGTCTGCGCCACGCGGAGTTGGAGCTTCTCCACGGCGACCCGTCCGTCGCGGCGGACCGTTTCGGTGAGATCGTCAAGGTCGCCGGCGAGGAGAACGCGATGCTGGCCGCGCACGCGCGACTCGGCCGCGCACGCGCACTGGAGGCCCAGGGCAGGGTCGGTCCGGCGTTGGAGGCGTTCGAGCGACTCCGCCGTGAGGCGGCCGCCCACCCCGAGCGCCTGGCCGACCTGCCGCTGACGGTGGCGCTGAGCCGCTGCTACCAGCGTGCCGGAGACACCCCTCGCTCGCGCGACCTGGCCGCCCACGCGCTCAGCGAGGTCAACCGGCTCCCCCTGTCGCAGGGCGAGATCGCCGTCGAACTGGCCGCCTCCCTGATGGAGACCGAAACCCCCCGCGGGCCCGGCTCGCAGGGCATGTCCTACGTCCGGCACGTCCTGTCGACCAATGGCGTCCCCACCGCGGTCAACCGCACCGCGGAGATCCACGCCCTCTGGCGAGCGAGTGTCGCGGCCTCCGGCAGAGAGGACTCGGCACTGGCCGTCCGCCTCGCCGACGACGCGATCGCGACCGGGCGCCCGGCGCGGATGGCGTCGCAGCTCGCCCTCATCGCGATGGACTGGGCACGTCTCGCCGCCTCCACGGACGGCGAGTCACTCGACGAGGCCCACAAGCTCGCGACCAGCGCCGGCAAGGTCTTCGCGGCGTTCCCCGAGCGCATCCACGAGTACATCAGGAGCATCATCGTGCTCGCCCAGGTCCGGCTGGCGACCGGCGACGCTCAGGGCGCGGCGGATCTGGCCGGAACCGCCCTCGACATGCCGGGCGGCCAGGCGGGTGCCATCGGGGCGACCGCGCAGCTGGTTCTCGCCCGGACCGCGCTGGCCCACGGCCGGAGCGACGTCACAACCGCCCTGGACACCGCCAAGCGGCTGCTGAACGGCGTCCGGTACGAGCTCTCCGGCCCTGACCGGGGGACCGCGCGGGTCTGGCGTGACCTCGGAGACCTGTACGGCCAGGTCGGTGCGCGTGATGACCAGGCCAGCGCGTATCGTAGGGCTCTCGAAACCGCTGGGGTGCGCGACGCGCTGGTGGGCGTGACCGTCGACTCGGCTCTGGTCCGGTAAGACCGGTTTCGCTAAGGGAGTTCCAGATTTGTTTTCGCACCTCTGGAATAACTAGGGTCTACCAGTCATTGATTCATAGGATGATTGGTTTCTCCGGAGGAGGCGGACGGTGAGTCTGCGTACGGCGCAGCGAGCATCCCTCGTCGACCAAGTGATCGATCAACTCAAGGAGCAGATCACTTCTAACTCCTGGCAGATGCACGCGAAGATTCCTACCGAGACCGTACTCGCCGAACAACTCGGGGTCGGTCGCAACACCGTGCGCGAGGCGGTGCGGGCGCTCACACACGCCGGCCTGCTGGAGTGTCGCCAGGGTGACGGGACGTACGTTCGCGCCACGAGCGAACTCTCCGGGGCCATGCTGCGGCGGCTACGCTCCGCCGAACAGCTTGAGATCCTGGAGGTGCGGCGTGCGCTGGAGGTGGAGGCCGCCAGGCTCGCCGCGACCAGACGCACCGATGCCGACATCGCCGCGATCGAGGCGGCGCTGACCGAGCGGGACAACGCCTGGGAACTGGGCGAACCCAACACGTTCGTCGAGGCCGACCTGGCCTTCCACATCGCGGTGGTCCGTGCCACCCACAACCTGGTGCTGATCGAGCTTTACGAGGACTTCTCAGCGGCGCTGCGCGCCAGCATCACCGCCGCGGGCACCTCGCTGAGCAGCACCCTGAACACCACCTACATCCCGCACGACGCCATCGCCCGCGCCATCGCGGCCGGTGACGCCGCCGCCGCCGAACACGCGGGACACGCGTGCATGGAGCACATCCTGATCGCCCTGACCGAGGAACAGGAACTCTCCGCCTGACCCCTCCTTCCCATGACCTCTCACAGTGCGGGGCCGCACTGTGAGAGGACCCCTGGGCAGCGAGACGGCCGGCGCGGGAAACGTCCCGGCAGGTGCCCAGATCCCCCGGCGCGCCGGGCATGGAGGCGTTCAGGTCAGGCGCAGGGACATCACCAGGTAGCGGAAGGCGGGGTCGGCATCGCCGGGAACCTCGGTGATGAGGGCCGGGCGGCTCGGCGACTCCATGTTGAGCCGGACGAACTCGGTCTCGACACCGTTCAGGCCGTCGAGCAGGAAGTGGGACTGGAAGGCGATCTGGATGTCGTCACCGGACAACTCGGCGTCGACGACCTCGGTGCCGCGGCCGATGTCGCCGCCACCCGCCTGGATGAGAACCTGCCCCTGGCCGAAGGAGAGCCGGATCGGGGTGTTGCGCTCGGCGACCAGCGCGACCCGCTTGATCGCGTCGACGAACGGGGCCACCCGCAGGTCGGCCCGGATCGACCAGTCGTCGGTCAGCCGCGCGCGGTAGTCGATGAACTGCTCGTCGAGCAGGCGGACGGTGGTGGCCCTGCCCACGCTCTCGAAACCGGCGATGCCCTCACCCAGCGCCACGGAGACCTCGCCTCCGCGCAACGATCTGGCCACCTCGACAAGCACTCGCGCGGGCACCATGGCGGCGGCCGCGGTGCCCGGCCGCTCGGGGCGCCAGCCGAACTCCCTGGCCGCGATGCGGTAGCGATCGGTGGCGGCCAGGGTCACGTCGTCGCCGGAGATGTCGACCCGGATGCCGGTCAGCATGGGGAGGGTCTCGTCGCGGCTGGCCGCCGGAGCCACCTGGCCGACCGCGGTCGCGAAGATCCCGCCGCCCACGGCGCCGATCTTGGGGGGCATCTCGGGGAGGGAGGGGAAATCCTCAACCGGCATGGTCAACAGGCCGAACTCCGCGCTGCCGCAGGTCAGAACCGCCTCGGAACCGCTGCTGACGACCTCCACCACGTCGCCGGGCAGGCTGCGGGTGATCTCCGCGAGAATCCGGCCCGGAATCAGTGCCCTGCCGGGCTCCGCCACGACAGCCTCGATCGAGACGCGGGCGGAGACGTCGTAGTCGAAGACCGACAGCACGAGATCGTCCCCGTCGGCCTCCAGAAGCAGCCCGGAGAGCACGGGAATGGCCGGTCGGTTCGGCAGCACCCGGGCCACCCAGGCCACCGCGTCGGCCAGGACATCACGGTTAACCCGGAACTTCACCTGATCATCCCTTCGTCCTGAACAGCACCGCCACGTGCGGAAACCGTCCTTCAGCACGTTATCCGCTAGGACCGACAGAACAGGGTCCGGGCCTGGGAAAGTCAGCCCCGGGCCGCGTTGAGATAGGTCAGGACGGCGAGCACGCGGCGGTTGTCGTCATCGGAGGGGACAAGGTCGAGCTTGGCGAAGATACTGGCCGTGTGCTTGCCCACCGCGCTCTCGCTGAGGAACAGGCGCTGGGAGATGGCCGCGTTGGAGCGGCCCTCGGCCATCAGCTCCAGCACCTCGCGCTCGCGCGGGGTCAGCGCGCCGAGCGGCTGGTGACGGATGGTGCTGGCCAGCAGCTTGGCGATCACCTCCGGGTCCATCGCGGTGCCTCCCGCGGCGACCCGGCGGACCGCGTCGACGAACTGTTCGGCGTTGAAGACCCGGTCCTTGAGGAGGTAACCGACCGCCCCCGAGCCGTCGGCCAGCAGTTCGCGCGCGTACAGCTGCTCGACGTGCTGGGACAGGACGAGCACCGGCAGGCCGGGGACGGCCCTGCGCGCTGCCAGCGCCGCCTGGAGCCCCTCGTCGGTGAACGTGGGCGGGAGGCGCACGTCGACCACCGCCACGTCGGGCCGGAGCTCGATCAGCGCCTTCATCAGCTCGGGCCCGGATTCCACCGCCGCCACGACCTCGAAGTCGTGCGCCTGGAGCAGGTGGACCAGACCGTCCCGCAGAAGGTAGAGGTCTTCGGCGATGACGACTCTAAGGCTCATCGACCCAACCATAGGCGGGCCGGCACGACCTCCGCCAGCCGGCGCCGGCTGGAGTGCATGGCGGGGATGATCATGCCCGCGGCGTACATGGAGAGGCCCAGGGCGATGTTGAAGACGATCAGCGGCCACTGCAGGGGCTCGGGCAGGTAGAGCGCGAGGAACCAGCTGAGGTGCTCGGTGTCGATGATCTTCATGACCATCGTCACCAGCCCCTGCGGGAAGAGCGGTAGCCAGCCGAGCCCCCAGCAGATCCCAACGATGACGGCCTTCCCCCGAGGTAGCGGCGTGCTGTCCCGGCGCTTCTCGGCGAGCGCGTTGGGCAGGTCGAACGTGGCGGTCGTCGGGCCACCGCGCGGACTGCTGACCGCGAGCACCCCGTCGAAGGCCGCCAGCCTGCGCTCGATGCCTCGCAGGCCACTGCCCAGCGACGGGTCGGCGCCTCCCGCTCCGTCGTCGGTGACCACGACGCGCAGCGCGCGGTCATGGCTGCTGATGTCGATCGACACCCGCTCGGCGCCACCGTGGCGGGCCGCGTTGGTGAGGAGCTCGCTGATCGAGAAGTAGGCGGCAGACTCGACGGGCGAGTCCGGGCGGGCGTCCAGGTCCACGGTGACCGTGACCTTCAGTGGACTGTCCAGCGCCAGGGCGCGCACTGCGTCACCGAGGCCGCGCTCGGCCAGGACCGGTGGATGGATGCCCCTGACCAGGTCACGCAGCTCGACGAGCGCCGTGGAGGAGGCCTCCCTGACCTTGCCGAGCAGGGCCTTGGCGGCCGCCGGATCCTTGTCCATCAGTTCCTCGACCGCGCCCAGCGTCATGCCCATCGCGACAAGCCTCGCCTGCGCACCGTCATGCAGGTCGCGCTCGATCCGCCGCAGCTCGGACGCCTGGGAGTCGACCGTCGCCAGGCGCGCCTGGTCGAGCCGCTGGACCCGCCCCGCGAGCACGGACTTGGCCGTGGGGGAGAGCAACAGGTGGTTCCACCAGGCGTACCCCCGCAGCAGGTGGGGCAGCGCGATCAGCGCGACCGCGGCGGCGCCCCCCAGGAGCGGGGGCACGACCGCCGGCATCGCGGACCGCGACGCCAGGACTGCGCCTGTGGCCAGGGTGAGGGGGAGCAGCAACAGAGCGGCCGCGACCACCGGGTTGAGGAACAGCCAGAGCCCGTCCCGCCAGGTGGCCGGGTCGCCGAACATCCACTTCCAGCGGTTGTTCCAGTCGGGCCAGCGTGGCGTCTTGTAGAGCTGGCGCTCGTGGCGGTACCACCCGTCGGGCTGGGGTCGCGTCGGCAGCGGCGGCGGCAGGTAGGGAACCGGCACCGCGGTCCCGAGCCAGGTGCCGGTCAACCTCCTGGCGAACGCCGTACGGTACCTGATCAGCCAGGCCGTCGGAGGGAACACAAAGATCATCCCCAACCCGAACGTCAGCAGGAACGCGAACAGGGTCAGTGCCACCAGGGCGATGTCCACCAGTGCCATCGCCCCCAGGGCCAGTGCCTTGCCGACCGCCGCCGCGTACGTCTTCATGTGTCAAGTCTCGATGATGTCTCCGGATGTGCCCAGTGGTGGCGGACGCCGTCCGGGGGTGGAGGTAGCCACACCCCTGCCGGGTGCCTGGCCCGCCCCCACCTGGGGTCCAGGTGGATTCTCCCCGCGCGGTGCGACTCCTAGCGTCGGTTGGCATGAAGGTCATCGAGGTCAGCAACCTCCGCAAGCAGTACCGAGACCAACTGGTGGTGGACGACGTCTCGTTCACCGTCGAAGAGGGCGAGATCTTCGGCGTTCTCGGCCCCAACGGTGCCGGCAAGACGACCACCGTGGAGTGCGTCGCCGGCCTGCGCGTCCCCGACTCCGGGACCGTCAGCGTGCTCGGCGGCCTCACCGGCACCGAGCTCAGGGAACAGCTGGGCGTCCAGTTGCAGAGTTCCACGCTGCCGGGAAAGCTCAAAGTGTGGGAGGCGCTCGACCTGTACGCGTCCTTCTACCGGACCCCCGCGGACTGGGTCGAGCTGCTGGAACGGGTCGGGCTCGCCGACAAGCACGACACTCCCTACGGGAAGCTCTCCGGCGGCCAGCAACAGCGGCTCTCGATAGCACTGGCCCTGGTCGGCAACCCGCGCGTGGCGATCCTGGACGAGCTGACCACGGGCCTGGACCCGCAGGCCCGCAGGGACACCTGGGAGCTCATCGAGCGGGTGCGCGATGACGGTGTGACGATCCTGCTGGTCACCCACTTCATGGAGGAGGCCGAGCG
This sequence comes from Streptosporangium sp. NPDC005286, assembly GCF_040607515.1. Classification (NCBI taxonomy): domain Bacteria; kingdom Bacillati; phylum Actinomycetota; class Actinomycetes; order Streptosporangiales; family Streptosporangiaceae; genus Streptosporangium; species Streptosporangium sp. NPDC005286. The sequence continues at coordinate 200,740 of NZ_JBEXGU010000001.1, forward strand.
GCTCTGCGACCGGCTCGCGCTGATCGACTCCGGCCGGCTGGTCGCGCTGGACAGCCCGTCGGGCCTGATCGCCAAGGTCGGCGGGCAGCAGACCGTCAGGTTCCGGCCCTCCCAGCCGTTCGACGACTCGGTGCTCAAGGCACTGCCCGAGGTCACCGAGATGAGGCGGAGCGGCGGGCAGATCACGGTCACCGGTACCGGTGACCTGCTGCTCGCGATCACGATCGCCCTGTCCGCCGCCCATGTCGTACCCGCCGACCTGCGCGTGGAGCAGGCCAATCTCGACGACGCCTTCCTGGGCCTCACCGGAAAGAAGCTTTCCTGATGAACAAGATGATCCTGACCGAGCTCAAGCTCTTCCTGCGGGACCCCGCCGGCCCGATCTTCGCGATACTGCTCCCCCTCGTGCTCCTGCTCGGGCTGGGCAGCACCGCCGGACTTCAGGAGACCCCTCCCGAGATGGGCGGGGAGCGGATCATCGACACTCACTTTCCCACCATGATGGTGATCCTGGCCGTGGTGACGATGGCACTGACCACCCTGCCGGCGGCGCTGGTGAGCTACCGGGAGAGCGGCGTGCTGCGCCGGATGTCCACCACCCCGGTCAACCCGGTCCGGTTGCTGGTCGCCCAGGTCGTGAACAACCTCGCGGTGGCGATCATCGCCACCGTCCTCCTGATCGGCCTCGGTGGCCTCGTCCTCGGCCTGACCCCGCCCAGGAACCTCCTGGCCTTCGCCGGGGTGTTCGTGCTCGGCACGGCCTCGATGTTCGGCCTGGGGCTGCTGATCTCCGCCTTGGCGCCCAGCGCGAAGTCCGCGCCGGGCATCGGCTCGCTGCTGATGTTCCCGCTGCTGTTCATGTCCGGGATGTGGGTTCCCAGGGAGTTCATGCCGGACCTGGTGCGGCAGATCGGCGACTTCCTGCCGATGGCGCCGTTCGCCACGGCGCTCCGCGACACGTGGGCGGGGCACGCGCCACAGCCGCTGCACCTGGTGGTGGTGGCGGTGACCCTGCTGGTCACGGGTGGACTGGCCACCCGACTGTTCCGGTGGGAGTAGCGGACAGGGTGTGATGACGATCCGCTGTGGCCCGTCCCTCGCGTGGGGCAGGGACGGGCCACGGCTTGTTTCCGCCTTCTTTCCCGGGAAGGGTTCGACGTACTGGGCGGCGGGAGGCTGATATGTCACTCTTGAGTGATGCTGATCCTGGCGCACGTAAGTGACGTCCACATCGACGGTTCCCCCCGCAGCATCGACAGGACCCGATCCGTCATGCGGCACCTGGAGAACCTTTCCGGCCCGCTGGACGCGGTCGTGGTGACCGGCGACATCGCCGACAACGGCCTGATCCAGGAGTACGAGATCGCGCGCGAGCTGCTGACCACACGCCATCCGACGATCATCTGTCCAGGCAACCACGATGCCCGTTCGGCGTTCCGCAAGGTCATGCTCGACGAGGACGGCGACGGGCCGGTCAACCAGGTTCTCCGGCTCGACGGGCTCACCGTCGCGCTGTGCGACTCCAGCGTCCCCGGCCGGCCGGAGGGCTTCCTGGAGGACGAGACGACCGCCTGGCTGCGGGACGTGCTCGCCGAGAGCCCGGACACCCCGGCCATCATCGGTATGCACCACCCGCCGGTGTCGCTGGGCATCCCGTACGTGGACGCGATCCGGCTACGGAACCCGGAGCGGCTGGAGGAGATCGTGCGGCGGTACCCGCAGGTGGCGGCCATCATCGTCGGCCACGCCCACACCGCGGCGAGCACCACCTTCGCCGGCCTGCCGCTCTCGGTCGCTCCCGGCGTCGTCTCGACGCTGCTGCTCAACCAGGAACTCGACATCCCGGTCCCGGTCGACTACGACCTGCCGCCGCAGATCGCCATCCACGTCTTCGACGACGGCCGCCTCGTCACCCACGTCCGCCCGGTCCTCTGACCTCGCCTCGGCCCGAGTTCCAGGAGGGGGCCGGCATCGCCATGGCCACCGCACCGCTCTCCGCGGCGCTTGCCCCGGTAACGCGGGACACGGCCGCGACCACGGCGGACGCCTACTTCGCGGCCCCCCTGTTACCGCTCAGTTCCGCCCGTACGGGCCTGGGTTCCTCACCCGTGCGGAGGTCGTACGCGTCGCGGGCGGCCATGATCTCGGGCATGTGCTCCTCGGACCAGCTCTTGATGCCCTCCATCAGCGTGACCACGCTGTGGCCCAGCGCGCTGAGCTCGTACTCCACCCGGGGCGGGATCGTCGGGTAGACGGTGCGGATCACCATCCCGTCGCGTTCCATGTTCCGCAACGACTGGGTGAGGCTCTTCTGGGTGATCCCGTCGAGCCTGCGGCGCAGCACACCAAACCGGACCGGGCCGTCCCGCAGGGCGTCCACCAGCAGGCAGGTCCACTTGTTGGCAATCGCCTCCAGCACCTTCCGCGAGCCGCACTCCCGGAGGTAAGCGTCGACGGCGCCACGTTCTCGCAGGCCAGAAATAGTTTCCACAAGGTACCTATATATCTCAAAGGTGCCTTCTTACCAAGAGATACCGGCATCGCGGACGATTGATCTCGACGAACTTCCCCGCAGAGGAGATCACGATGCGTGCCATCACCCAGTCCGCCTTCGGTGACCCGTCCGTACTCGGCACCGCCCAGGTCGACCGGCCTGAACCGGATCACGGGCAGGTCCTGATCAGGGTCGGGGCCGCCGGGGTCAATCCGGTCGACGGGGCCGTCCGCTCCGGCGCCTACCCGCTGCTCGGCTCGCCGCCCTTCGTTCTCGGCTGGGACGTCGCGGGCACCGTCGAGTCCACCGGACCCGGCGTGTCCGCGTTCGCCCCCGGTGACGAGGTGCTTGGCCTGCTCGCCTTCCCCGGTGCCGGCAACGCCTACGCCGACTACGTGCTCGCCTCGCCCAACGAGATCGTCCACAGACCGGCCACCCTGTCCGTGGAGGAGGCGGGCGGACTCCCGCTGGCCGGCCTGACCGCCTGGCAGGCACTGGTCGGCATCGCCCGCCTCGGCGAGGGGGAGCGGGTGCTCGTCCACGCCGCCGCCGGAGGGGTCGGCCATCTCGCCGTCCAGATCGCCGCGTCTCGGGGAGCGCACGTCACCGGTACCGCTCGGACCGCCAAGCACGACCTCCTGCGCGAGCTCGGCGCGGACACGCTGATCGACCACACCGTCGCCGACTTCGTCACCGAGACCGAGCCGGTGGACGTGGTGTTCGACCTGGTGGGTGGCGATTACGGAGAGCGTTCCGCCGCCGTGCTCAAGCCCGGCGGCGTGCTCGTCGGCGCGGTCGGGGGCAACCTGGGCATCACCGGGGAACGCGCGGCCGAGCTGGGGGTGCGGCTCGCGGTGGTGAACGTGCGTCCCTCGGCGGCCGACCTGTCGCGGCTGGTGGCCCTGGCGGAGTCGGGCCGGCTCAGGGTCCATGTGGACCAGGCGCTGCCGCTGACCGAGGTGGCCAAGGCGCACGAGCTCCTGTCGACCCGCCGCACCACCGGAAAGATCGTCCTGATCCCCTGATCCCCGTGACGGTCCGGTCATGGGCACCGGGCCGAGGTCGCCAAGACGGCGTGTCGGCCTCTTTCCGAAAGGGATGCCACAACGATGCGTTCGCTGCCCTTTCCTCCTGTACCGGCGAGTTCGTGGAGGTAGTTGGATAGTGGCCATGACGCCGCACCCGGATCTCCTGCGAGTGCTCGGCGAGGTGCGCGTGCTCCTCGCCCAGCCCGACAACGACTTCGCCTGGTCCTCCTGGGAGAACGCGGACGCGGCTCTGGCGGAGATCGACGCCGCGATCGCCCGGATCGGCGCGGACGGCCGGCTCCCGCCCGGGCTCGTGACACTGTTCGCACCGACCGGGCAGATCCAGGAGGTCGCGAGCTCCAGCGGCTGGGACGACGCGTTTCTCGTGCTGGCCGACCGCTTCGATGCCGCGCTGGAGTAGGGCATCGACACGGCCGGCTCCTGCGGACTCGGTACCGTCCTTGCCTCGGACATGGGGCCGGGCGACGGGGTGAGGCCTTTTCACGGCTTGACGGCGATCTCCTCCGCACCGTGCCGGATCCGGACGTGCCCGTCGCAGTTCCTCGACACAAGCCGCCGACCTGCACTTTCTCCCGTTTGTTGCCGGTGACGGGTTTCCTGGCGCCGCCCCGAGTGGTTCTCCGAAAGCGGGCGGTCGTCTCCCGGGCGCGGGGAGTTCGTGGCTACGCCGAGGAGATCGAGGTCAGGTAGAGGGTCACGATCGTCTGCCCCCCTCGGCGTCGAAGACGTCGAACGCTCGCACCGTGCCCTGCTGCAGGGTGTCGGTCAGGATCCTCTGCGGGTGGTCGACGGCATGGCGCAGCACCACCGGATAGCGCCCGTCACGGCCGCCCACTCCGATCGAGAACTGATCGTCCTTGGGGTCGTACTCCAGGTAGGCCAGCGGTAGCTTCTCGGCCCCCAGCAGGTCCCCGAAGTCCTTGCTCATCACTTCGATCGTCACCTCGGCGCCCTCGTAGTTGCGCGTCATGGTGTCGAAGAATTCACGCCACTCCTCACGCACGAGTTCCGACCGCTGCTGGTTCATGTGATGGCTCCCTCCCGCTCAAAGCCCGTAGGCCGCGTGGTCCCCATCCTTGGCGATCCCGAGACCATGCCACATCACCCGATCGAGTAGGAATCCCCCGTCGGGGCAGCAGCATCCCGAACGCCATACGGCCGCGGCTCCCGGTCTTGACCGGCACCCCGTAGCAGCGCCGGCGGCCACGGTGCCGCTCACCCGCTCTCATCTGTGAGACTCCCGAACTTGACTGTCTTGCCCTTGGTCGCCTGGGGCGTGGAGGGCTGCGGGAGAATGGCGGGCGTGAGGGTTGGCGCCGTTGTGAGGCCGCTGGTGAGCGGGGCGACCTATCGGCAAGGGGTCCACCTGCTGCTCGGCGGGGTGCTGCTGCTGCCGTACGTCCTGGTGGCGGTCCTGTTCGCGCAGATGTTCACCGTGCCGGACGCGCCTTACGGGCTGCTGCTGCTCGTGCTCGCCCTCGCGGTCGTGATCGGCGTGGTGCCGCCGTTCCTGCGTGGGACGAGGGCACTGGAGATCGCGGCCGCGCGTGCCCTGCTCGGCGTCGAGCTTCCGGATCCGACCGGGACGGCGGAGTCCGGACGGGAGGCGTGGGAGACCCGCCTGCGGGCGGCCCTGTGGTTCGCCGTTCACCTGGTCGCGGGCGGGGTCGTCGCGTTGCTGATCCTCATTCCCCTGGTGATGGGTGTGACGTTCGTCGTCCAGTGGTTCGGCATCACGGGAGGCGCGCTGGACGGGCTGCGAATCGGGCCGCTGGACGAGCACGACACCGGGTGGCTGTCGCTGCTCGGCGTGGCCACGCTCGCCGGGGTCCTGTACGCCGTGGCGGGGCTCGGGGCGCTGGCGGCCGTCATGGCGCCGGTGCTGCTCGGACCCTCGCCGGCCGAACGCATCGCGGCGCTGGAGGCGCGGGCGGCCCGCCTCGCCGAACGCAACCGGCTGGCCCGCGAGCTGCACGACTCCATCGGGCACGCGCTGACCGTGACGATGCTGCAGGCGTCCGCCACGCTGCACCTCCTGGACACCGACCTGGAGTTCGCCCGCGGCGCGCTCCAGGCGATCGAGGAGACCGGGCGAGCCGCGACGGAAGACCTCGACCGGGTGCTCGGCATGCTGCGCGAAGACGAGCGGGCCGACGAGCTGGGCCGGCAGCGAGCCGCTCGGGGGGCCAACGAGCGAGCCGGTGCGCGGGTCGGCGGGGCGCCGCACGAGCTGGGTGACCTGGACAGGCTGGTGGCGCATTCGCGCGGAACCGGCGTCGAGGTGGACACCGAGATCGAGGGCTCGGTGGACGACCTGCCCGCCCTGGTGTCCCGGGAGGGATACCGCATCATCCAGGAGAGCCTGACGAACGTGCTCCGGCACGCGGGACCGGTTCCGGTCGCGCTGCGCGTCGCCGTGACCGGGCCTACGCTGACGATTGAGGTGTCCAATCCCGTAGCCGCCTCCCATCCACGGCGCGAGGGCGGGCGCGGGCTGGAGGGCATACGCGAACGTGTCACGCTGCTCGGCGGCACGATGACGGCAGGCCCCGACGGCGCCCACTGGCGCGTCTCGGTTCGACTGCCGGCACTGGAGGGAGAGGCATCGTGACGCCCCCAGCGGGGGAGACAAGCTCGTGACGAGGGTTCCGGTACGGACGCGCGTATCGTGACGGCGGTCCGGGTATGGTCACTGCTTGCGGAGAGGGAGGGGCCGTGACGATTCGGGTGGCGATCGTCGACGACGAGGAACTGATCCGGGTGGGGCTCCGGGTGATCATCGACGCGCAGTCCGATCTGGAGGTCGTCGGGGAGGCCGCCGACGGTGCCGAGGTGATGGCGATGGTGGCCCGCACCCGGCCCGACGTGCTCCTCATGGACGTGCGGATGCCTGCGATCGACGGCATCGAGGCGACGCGCCGGCTGCTCGGCGCGTCGAGCGAGCCGCCACGCGTGCTGGTGATCACGACCTTCGAGAACGACGACCACGTGTACGAGGCGCTGCGCGCGGGCGCCGCCGGGTTCATCCTCAAGCGCACCCGGCCGCCGGAGGTCGTGGAGGCGGTACGGGTGGTGGCACGCGGGGAGTCCCTGGTGTTCCCGGCGGCGATCCGGCGCCTGGCCGGCGCGTACGGCCTCGGCGGGATCGACGGGTCGGCCGCCGACCGGCTCCGCCGTGCCCGCCTGACCGAGCGCGAGGAGGAGGTCCTGCGCCTGATGGCCACCGGCCTGTCCAACGCCGAGATCGCCGCGCGGCTGGTGGTGGGGGCCGAGACGGTCAAGACCCACGTCGGCAACGTGCTCGCCAAGCTCGGAGCCCGCGACCGGACCCAGGCCGTGATCGCCGCCTACGAGTCCGGTTTCGTCAGCCCGGTCGGCTGACCGTCACTCCGGACCTTCCCGCCCTCCGGAACCTGCCCGCTGTCCCGGGACGGCCGGCCGTTCGGGACGTGCCTGCCGCTCCGTGCTTCCGGGAGTGCTCCTGGGCACCCGGCCCCGTGGGGTGCCCAGGAGCAGGACGGGGATGGACCGCATGGTCGGCATGGCCCGCTCAGCCCTGCCTTCCGCAGGTGCCGCAGACGCCGCGCCGCCGCACCTGGTACCCGTAGGTGGCGACCGCGAGCGCGACACCCCACAGCGGCCACAGCGCGTGCGTGGCGGCCAGGACCGGGCTGTAGCCCGTGAGATGCCCGCTCTCGAGGGAGAAGATCATCCCGAGGCCCCCGGAGATCACGATGGGGACCACGTACGCCGCCGGGATCACCGCGAGCCTGATCGGGACGCGGCGGCCGGCCAGGCCGATCATCCAGCGAGGGAAGACCTCGCCCCAGCGCTGGATGAGCCCGAGGGTGAGGATCGCGCCGGCGACCGCGAACGTCCCGAGACCGGCGCCGGCCCACACAGCGCCACTGTCCCACAGGTCGCGCAGCATCTCGTCGCTGATGCCGAGCGGTACGCCCGCCAGCCAGGCGTAGCGGCTCACGGAGTAGAGCAGGGGGATGACGACGGCGACGATGGTGGCCCGGCGGCCCCAGGCGGCGATCCGCAAGCGGTCGGCGCCCGAGAAGTCGCGGCCGCGGCCGCAGCGGGCGCAAGCGCCCCGGCCGCGGCGCTGCCAGGAGAGCACGGTGCAGGCGGCGAGGAATCCACCCAGCATGCACCACACCTGATTGCCCAGCGACCAGGTGAACACGGTCCCGTAGTCGATCCCCCGCGGCCAGCCGAAGGGGGCGCCGAGGATGAGCATGGGCGCGTACCCGGTGAGGGCGAGGACGTTCACGGTCGGTACGAGGACCAGCAGGGCGGCGGCGACGGTCCAGCCGAAGCCGAGCAGAAGGGCCCGGCCCGCCCGCGACGGCCGCACCGCGTGCGGACCGGCCATGGCGAGGCAGGCGACCGTGGTGGCGAGCAGGACCAGCGCGAAGAGGGGCGCACCGACCTCGGGCGGCAGGTCCCGCAGTGGCCCCGCCCGGCCTTGCGGGTCGTTGCGCCCGAACGGGAATCCGCTGCCGGTGATGGTCCAGATGAGCGCGACGACACCGTAGACGGCGGCCCAGATCGCCGCGGCGTAGCCGATCCATCCCGAACCGGTGCCCGGTGACCCGGCGATGGCCGATGTCTCGGCAGTGGGGGCGGGTGCGGTGGTGGCGGAGGGCGGCTCAGGGATGGACGAGGGCGCGGTGGCGGCCTGGTGCCGCGTCGGCGTCGCCGGGTCCCCGACGGGTCGGCCATCCGGGGTGAAGGATGAGGATGACAAGGTGCCCTCTTGGTGAGAAGTGCGTGGAATCTCGCACTCCCATGCTCGTCCCGGCCGTGCCCGGACGACTCCCCCCGCGATGGGACCCCGGTCCCCCACACGGGGGATCCGCAGCCCCGCGAGCGCACGCCACCCGCGCCGGCATGGCCGAGTTACGACCAGTCCGATGTGACAGTCGGCCATCCCCATAGCGGGCTCGCGAGCTCGGAGTGGCTGGGCCGGGAGCGGACGGTGTCTGCTTCCCTGAGACGAGACGACGGACTCCATACCGTCTCAGCATGGTGGCCAACTGGCCGGACAGTGGCCTTGGCCAATGAGAACTGGCCAAGAGCGGTGAGACCCTACAGGTCCGCCTAGTGGGGGGCCATGTCGACGAAGCGGCTGTAGTGGCCCTGGAAGGCCACGGTGACCGTGGCGGTGGGGCCGTTACGGTGCTTGGCCACGATCAGGTCGGCCTCACCGGCCCTGGGCGACTCTCGCTCGTAGGCGTCCTCCCGGTGGAGCAGGATGACCATGTCGGCATCTTGCTCGATGCTTCCGGATTCGCGAAGGTCGCTGACCATGGGCCTTTTGTCGGTTCGCTGCTCGGGGCCACGGTTGAGCTGGGAGATCGCGATCACCGGGACCTCCAGCTCCTTGGCGAGCAGCTTGATGGCCCGGGAGATCTCCGAGACCTCGTTCTGGCGGCTCTCGGTCTTCTTCGGCGAGGACATCAGCTGCAGGTAGTCGATGATGACGAACCGCAGGTCGTTGCGTTGCTTGAGACGGCGGCACTTGGCCCTGATCTCCATCATCGACATGTTGGGCGAGTCGTCGATGAACAGCGGCGCCTCGGCCACCTCGCCCATCCGCCGGGCCAGCTTGGCCCAGTCGTCGTCGGTCATCGTGCCCGAGCGCATGGCGTGCAGTGCCACCCGTGCCTCGGCCGACAGCAGGCGCATCGTGATCTCGTTACGGGACATTTCCAACGAGAACACCACAGTCGTCATGCCGTGCTTGATAGCAGCAGATCTGGCGAAATCTAGCCCCAAAGTCGACTTACCGATGGCCGGACGGGCAGCCACGACAATCATCTGGCCGGGGTGCAGGCCGTTGGTGAGCGAGTCGAGGTCCTGGAATCCGGTGGGGACACCGACCATCTGACCACCCCGGCCCCCGATGGCCTCCAGCTCGTCGAGGGCACCCGGCATGATGTCGGCCAGGGGGATGTAGTCCTCGGAGGTGCGGCGCTCGGTGACCTTGTAGATCTCCGCCTGGGCGCGGTCGACGAGGTCGTCGACCTCCTCGTCCTGGCCACCGTAGCCGTAGGAGACGATGCGGGTGCCCGCCTCGATCAGGCGGCGGAGGATGGCCTGCTCCCGGACGATCCTCGCGTAGTAACCGGCGTTGGCCGCGGTCGGCACGACGGCGGTCAGCGTGTGCAGGTAGGCTCCGCCGCCGACCCGGGCGACCTCGCCTCGCTTCTGCAGCTCATCGAAGATGGTGACGGCGTCGGCGGGGTCACCCCGACCGTAGAGGTCGGTGATGATGTCGTAGATGATCTGGTGGGCGGGCCGGTAGAAGTCATCGGATCGCAGGATCTCGACCACGTCGGCGATGGCGTCCTTGGAGAGCAGCATGCCACCCAGGACGGACTGCTCGGCCTCGATGTTGTTCGGCGGGGTGCGCTCGAAACCTGGCTCGAAGACCGGTGGCTCTGCGATGCTCACCGAACACCCCCTCTTTCGAACACAGTTACGCTATCTCTATTTTTAGCCGACCGGTGTGACAGTTTCGCGGCTCGGCGCCCCGACTGGCAACGCGGGCTGTCGACAGAGGTGTGGATAAGCTGTGCACTTCTTCCCCAGAGGTGTGGGCAGCCTGGGGACAGTCCTGTGGATAACTGTTGTCCACAGCTGTGGATATCTTTCTGACCAGGGGAAATGTAATCCACCGCCTGTGGAGAAAAGAAAGTTGGGGCGACACGCCGGGAGTCGCCTTAGATGTCATGAGCCGACCGGTTCATCCTGCTGAAGATCCATCGGGAGGTAAGAGACACAATGGAGCTGTGACTCTTACGCCTCGACCCGGCCGCTCTGGTCGCGACCACGACAGGCAGATCCTGCGGCTGGCACTGCCCTCGTTCGGCGCCCTGGTGGCCGAGCCGCTCTTCCTGCTGACGGACACCGTCATCGTCAGCCGCCTGCCCGCCCCCGCGCTCGGCGCCCTGGGGGTGGCGAGCACGGTGCTGAGCTTCCTGGTGGGGATGTGCGTGTTCCTGGCCTACGGCACGACAGCGGCGGTGGCCAGGCAGATCGGGGCGGGCGAGACCGGGCGGGCACTGCGGCAGGCGGTGGACGGCCTCTGGCTGGCCGCCGGGGTGGGATTGGCGATCATCGTGGTCGTCTGGCCCCTGGCCCCCTGGCTGATCCACCTGATCGGCGCCGAGGGAGAGCTCGCCCGGCAGGCGGTCACCTACCTGCGGATCAGCCTGCTCGGCGTTCCCGCCATGCTGGTGGTACTCGCGGGCACGGGCGTGCTGCGCGGCATGCAGGACGCCTCGACTCCGCTGCTGGTGTCGGGGGGATCCTTCGCGTTGAACGCGGTGCTCAACGTCGTGTTCGTCCTGGGACTGGGCTGGGGGATCGCCGGCTCGGCCTGGGGCACGGTGCTGGCCCAGGCGCTCGCCGCCGCCGTCTACCTCGTCCTGATCTTCGTCCGTTACCGTGCGCCGTTCCGCCCGGACCCGGCGGGCGTGCGGGCGGCGGGCTCGGCCGGGATCGCCCTGATCATCCGTACGGCGTGCCTGCAGACGGTGCTGGCCGTCTCCGCCACGATGGCCACCCGGATGGGAACGGACCAGATCGAGGCATACACCGTCGCCATCAGGATCTGGATCCTGATGGCGTTCGCCCTGGACGCGATCGCGATCGCCGGACAGGCGATCACCGGTCGCGCCCTGGGTGCCGGCGACGTGGCGGGAACTCGCGCGGCGACCTGGAGGATGGTGATCTGGGGAGTCGGCTCCGGCGTGCTGCTCGGCCTCGCCGTGCTGGTGGCCAGGCCGTTCATCCCCGGTCTGTTCGACGCGAGCCCGGCCGTCGCCGCGGAGCTGCTCGACCTGCTCTGGGTGGTGGCCGCCCTGCAGCCGATCGCCGGGGTGGTGTTCGTGCTGGACGGTGTGTTGATCGGTGCCGGGGACCAGCGCTACCTCGCCTGGGCGGGGGTGTGGACGACGATCGCCTACCTGCCCGCCGCGTTACTGGTGGATCTCTGGGGCGGTGGCCTGGTGACGCTCTGGCTGGCGTTCGGGCTGTGGATGATCGCCCGGCTGATCACCCTTTCGACGCGCGTGTACGGCCCGGCGTGGCTGGTGGTCGGCGGCTGAGCGGGCGGGTAATCCGGGCGTGACACTGTGGTGTCCACGACGTGACCGGATAGCACTTGTCCCAGGTGACCCCCCTGCGGCACTGTGAAACAAGTCCGACAATAAGGGTATTTAGCCCATCACGATTGGCCAGGTCGTGCCCGAAGGTCCTCCCCCGTCGATCGTGCGCCGCATGCCACCGAGCCATGCCACAGACCGGTGGACCGGTGCGCGCCACGGCCTGCCCATGGCCTATCGCAGAGCCGATCTCGTCGTCCTCGGTATCGGCGTCATGATCGGTGCGGGCATCTTCAGCCTCGCCGGCCGCCAGGCGGCGACCATGGCCGGGCCTGGCGTGATCCTCTCCTTCATGATCGCGGGAATCACCAGCCTGCTGGTGGCCTTCTGCGTCGCCGAACTGTCCTCCGCCATGCCTGCCTCGGGAAGCGCCTACACCTTCAGCTACGTCATCTTCGGCGAGGTCTGGGCCTGGGTGGTGGGCTGGGCTCTGGTCATGGAACTCCTGCTGGCCGCGGCGACGGTGGCCCGCGCGTGGTCGCTCTACGCCGCCCAGATGCTCACCGACTTCGGGGTACGCCTTCCCGACGTGGTCGCGGGGATGGTCGGCCGGCACACGGGTTTCGATCTTTTCACGCTGTTCATCCTGGTGATCCTGACGGCCGTGGTGGCCCTGGGCGCCCGCGTCGGACTGCGCGCCCTGTGGATCATCGTGATCGCCAAGCTGCTGGCCGTCGGCGCGGTCATCGTGGTCGGCGCCCTCCACTTCGACCAGCGCAACCTAGCGGCCATCCCGGTGCCGGCGGTGCCCGCGGAGAAGGCCGAGGAGGCCCTGCACTCCCCGCTGATCGGCATCGTCTTCGGCCAGACGGGCGCCTTCGGCTGGTTCGGCATCTTCGCGGCCTCGGCGGTCATCACCTTCGCGTACATCGGCTTCGACGTCGTGGCCACCGCCGCCGAGGAGGCCGAGGACGCCCCGCGCTCGATCCCGCAGGGCATCATCCGCGCGCTGGTGATCACTACGGTCATCTACATCGCGGTCGCGCTGGTGATGGTCGGGATGACCCCGTACGACAAGATCGACACCGCCGCGCCACTCGCCAACGCCTTCCGCGACGCCGGCGAGGGCTTCATGGTGCACGTCATCAACATCGGAGCGGTGCTCGGCCTCACCACGGTCGTCCTGGTGCTGCTCGTCGGCCTGACCCGCGTGCTGTTCTCCATGGCTCGCGACGGGTTGATCCCCCGCTCGCTCTCCAAGATCAACCGTAGCTACCACAGCCCGACGAGGGCCACGCTGGTCATCGGATTCCTGGCGATCCTGCTGGCCGAGTTCGTGGACGTGTTCACGCTCGAACCGCTGGTCGTGATCGGTGCCCTGTTCGTGTTCATCTCCGTGGCCGGCGGAGTGATCAGGATGCGGCAGACGATGCCGGACCTGCCCAGGGGCTTTCGCACCCCGCTCTCTCCCGGCGTGCCAATCGCCTCGATCGCCGCCTGCCTCTGGCTCATGGTGAACCTCCAGCTCATCACCTGGCTGTACTTCATCATCTGGATGGCCTTCGGCGTGCTGGTCTACCTGGTGTACGGCAGGCGCAACAGCGTGCTCGCCAGGATGGCGCAGTCCGTCCCCGAGGCTCCCGCCCCCTCCGCAGGGCCGCCGGGGCCTCCCGGCCCTCCGGAAGGTCCCGGCGGCCCCGGCACCGGGTCCCGCGGCAGGCACCGGCGCTGAGGTCTCCGCGAGCGTCTGGAGCGCGGGGTCCCGTCCCTCGAAAATCCGGCCTCCCCGGGCCGGAGGACGTCAAAGGCGCCGGGCGTCGATCACGCTCTGCACGAACTCCCTGGTACGAGCCTCGCGGGGAGCGGTGAAGATCTGCTCGGGGGTGCCGCGCTCCAGGAGCACACCACCGTCGAGGAAACAGACGGTGTCGGCGATCTCGCGGCAGAAACCCATCTCATGCGTGGTCAGGACCATGGTCATGCCGCCCTCCTTGAGCTCCCGGATGATCCCGAGCACCTCCTTGACCAGCGCCGGGTCCAGCGCCGAGGTGACCTCGTCCAGCAGCATCAGGCGGGGCTGGGTGGCCAGGGCCCTGATGATGGCGACTCGCTGCTGCTGGCCGCCGGAGAGCTGATCCGGGTAGGCGCCCGCCCTGTCCGCCAGGCCGAACCTGTCCAGCAGGTCACGGGCCTGTTGCTCGGCCTGCCTTCTGCCCACGCCGTGCGCCTTCCGCGGGGCCAGCGTGATGTTGTCCAGCACGGTCATGTGCGGGAACAGGTTGAAGGCCTGGAACACGATGCCCATGCGCTTGCGCACGTCGTTGAGATCGGCGCGGGCGTCGGTGATCTCCTCGCCGTCCAGGCGGATCGTGCCGTCGTCGGCGGTCTCCAGCAGGTTCACGCAGCGCAGCAGCGTGGACTTCCCCGATCCCGAGGCACCGATCAGGCAGACCACCTCGTGCGGGTCGACCTCCAGGTCGATACCGCGCAGCACGCTGTGGCCCCGGTAGTTCTTCCACAGGCCCTCGATGCTCAGCAGGCTCATGTCCCCTCCTTTCCGCCGGTTTCCCGCTGCCCGCTCACTGGCTCCGCCGCCGCTGCGAGCGGACCGCCAGATAGTCGGTGAAGCGGGCCATCGGAATGGTGAGCAGGATGAACAGCAGCGCCGCCACCAGGTAGGGGGTGTAGTTGAAGTTGCCGGCCACGTGGATCTGCGCCTGCCTCAGCGCCTCCAGCGGGCCGATCGTGGCGACGAGCGCGGTGTCCTTCTGCAGCGAGACGAAGTCGTTGAGCAGCGGCGGCACCACCCGGCGCACGGCCTGCGGCACCACCACGTGACGCATGGTCTGGCCGTGGCTCAGGCCGAGGGACCGGGCGGCGGCCCGCTGGCTGGGATGCACCGACTCGATACCCGCCCGGAAGACCTCCGCCACGTACGCTCCGTACGAGAGCGTGAGTGCGATGATGCCCAGCGTCGCGAGGTCCGTCGGGGTGCCCTGCAGGCCGAGCGCGGGCAGCCCGAAGCCGACGAGATAGATGATGAGGATCGTGGGCACGCCGCGGAAGATGTCGGTGTAGATCACCGCCAGGGCGCGCAGCGGGAAGAAGACCGGCGCCGTGAGGTTGCGGGCCAGCGCGACCAGCAGGCCCACGAGAAGGATCAGCGGCTCGGCGATCAGGAAGATCTTGATGTTGAGCAGGAACCCGCTCAGCACGTCCGGCAGCGCCTTGACGAACTGCTCGGGATCGAAGAACGTGTCCCGCACCCGGGGCCAGCCGGGGGAGGCGGTGAAGAGCCAGAACAGCAGGACGATCACGATGATCGTCGAGACCGTCGCGACGGAGCCCGAGCGGAGAGACGATCTCCTGCGGAGCCGCTCCCGCTCAAGCTGCCGCTCGCTCTTCGTCCAGTCGTCGGAGAGCCGCAGGCTCTCGTCGTTCCTCATCGAGCGCCGCGGCGCGGACCGTACGCGCTCCGCGCCCACGGCGGTGGCATGAGCTCCGGGATCACTTCAGCTCCGGCGCACCCGCGGCGGAACCGAGCCACTCGGTTTCGATCTTCGCCAGCTCGCCGGAGGCGGTCAGCTTGTCGATCGCCTCGTTGACGCAGCTCACCAGCGGGCTGCCCTTCTCGAACACCACGCCGAAGACCTCGGGAACGCCGGAGGCGGTGCCGAACTGGCCAACGATCTTGGAGTTCTCGACCTGGGCGGCGGTCACGTAGAACGCGGTGGGCAGGTCCACCACCACCGCGTCGACCTGCTTGTTCTTCAGCGCGTTGACGGCGTCGATCTGCTCGTTGTAGACGTTGAGCTCGGCCGAGGGCTGGATGACGTCCTTGACCGCCTGCAGCGAGGTGGTGCCGACCTGCACGCCGATCTTGGCGTCCTTCAGGGCCGCCAGGTCCGTGGCGGCGGCGACCTTCGAGCCGTCCAGCGCGACCACCGCCTGCTTGACCGTGTAGTAGCCCTTGCTGAAGTCGACGACCTTGGCCCGGTCGGGGGTCACCGAGACCTGGTTGACGTCGAAGTCGAACTGCTTGGCACCCGGCGCGAACGCGGAGTCGAACTTCACGGTGGCCCAGGTGACGTCGCCTTCGGCGAAGCCCATCTGGCCCGCGACGGCGTAGGCGACGGCGCTCTCAAAGCCCTTGCCGTTGGCCGGGTCGTCGTCGTTGAACCACGGCTCGTAGGCGGGCTTGTCGGTGCCGATGGTGAGCTTGCCGGGGGTCTTCAGCGCGAGGCTCTCCTTGGCACAGGCGCTGGAGGCGGCTCCGGAGGCGCTCGGGGCCGCAGAGCTCGTCTGGGTCGTCGTTTCCGAGGCCGGCGCACAGGCCACCGCGGTCGCCGCGAGGGCACCGAGCGCGAGCAGCATCGAGGGACGGACCATGACAAGACCTCCAGGGGGAAGCAACGATTCCCGAATTGTATGTATCAGCGATGACCTGGAGTAACACGGTCTCGGCATGTGAGCCTCTTCTCGCGGACGAAGAGCCTTCCGCACGCCCCGCTGATATCCCGGCGGGCGGCCGGGCCATGGAGAACCGACACCGCCGGTTGCGAAAGAACAAGGGCTCCTCCCCGCGAACGGGGAGGAGCCCTTGTCTCACTGGGCCTCTCAGGCCGCGACGACCTCGACATCGAGGGACGCGGAGACCTCCGGGTGCAGCTTGACGCTGACCCGGTGGGAGCCGAGGCTCTTGATCGCGGAGGCGATCTCGATGCGACGACGGTCGAGCACGGGGCCACCGGCGGCCTTGACGGCCTCGGCGACGTCACCCGTGGTGATGGAGCCGAAGAGGCGACCGGACTCGCCGGCCTTCGTCTTCAGGACCACCTTCAGGGCCTGCAGCTGGCCGGCGACCTCCTTGGCGGTGCCAAGGTCGCGGATCTCGCGGGCGTCGCGAGCCTTCTTGATCGAGGAGATCTGCTTCTCGCCGCCGCGCGTCCAGAGGATCGCGAAGCCGCGGGGAAGCAGGTAGTTGCGGCCGTAGCCGTCCTTGACCTCGACGATGTCGCCGGGGGCGCCGAGGCCGGTGACCTCACTGGTGAGAATGAGCTTCATCTGTCCGGACCTCCTTAGCGCGCGGTGCTCATGTACGGCAGGAGCGCCATCTCACGAGCGTTCTTGATAGCGGTCGCCACGTCACGCTGGTGCTGGGTGCAGTTGCCAGTCACCCGGCGGGCACGGATCTTGCCGCGGTCGGAGATGAACTTCCGAAGCAGCGCCGTGTCCTTGTAGTCGACGTAGGAGATCTTGTCGTGGCAGAACAGGCAAACCTTCTTCTTGGGCTTGCGCAGTGCCGGCTTGGCCATCGTGGTGCTCCTTTCAGAGCCCCGCCGTCAGGCGGGAATGGTCGCTGCGGATATGGACTGGGATTGCGGGAGGACCGCCGTCCCTAGAAAGGCGGTTCGTCGCTGAAGTCGCCGCCGCCGAAGCCGCCGCCACCCTGCTGCTGGCCGCCGCCCCCGTAGTTGTTGCCGCCGCCGCCGAAGCCGCCACCTTGCGGTGCGGCGGGCGCCGCGGAGGCCCACGGGTCGTTGGCCGGGCCGCCGCCGAAGCCGCCGCCACCGCCCTGACGGGCGGTCTTGTTGACCTTGGCGGTCGCGTTTCTCAGGGAGGGGCCGACCTCGTCGACCTCAACCTCGTAGACCGTGCGCTTCTCGCCTTCCTTGGTCTCGTAAGACCTCTGGCGCAGCCGTCCCTGAACTATGACCCGCATGCCGCGCTGGAGGCTCTCGGCGGCGTTCTCCGCCGCCTGCCGCCACACGTTGCAGGTCAGGAACAGGCCTTCGCCGTCCTTCCACTCGTTGGTCGTCTTGTCGAGGAACCTCGGAGTGGATGCGATGCGGAACCGGGCCACCGCTTGCCCCGTGGGGGTGAAGCGCAGCTCCGGGTCGTCGACGAGGTTGCCGACGATGGTGATCGTGGTGTCGCCTGCTGCCATGGCTAGCGCTGCCCTTCCTGCGGCCTTCGCTGGTTATCGGCTCAGAGTACGGCTGCCGCCCGACAAAATGCCGGGAGTTAGTGCACGTCCGGGCGGAGAACCTTGGTGCGCAGAATTCCCTCGTTGAGGTTCATCTGCCGGTCGAGCTCCTTGACCGTGGCGGGCTCGGCGCTCAGGTCGATGACGGCGTAGATGCCCTCGGGCTTCTTCGCGATGTCGTAGGACAGCCTGCGGCGACCCCACACGTCGACCTTCTCCACGGTGCCGCCGTCGTTGCGGACGACCGTGAGGAACTGGTCGAGGGAAGGGGCGACCGTACGCTCATCGAGCGAGGGGTCAAGAATGACCATCACTTCGTAACGGCGCATGCTGACTTCAACCTCCTCTGGACTCTTGCGGTCACGACACCGTGCCGTGACAGGAGGACGCTGACGTGCTTCACCTCGGGCGCCCATTTCGGCGCTCGGGGTGGAGGGTGGGCGATAACACACCCATTCGACGTAGCCGTGCCAGCCTACCAGTCCGTCAAGGGTTGGGCCGTCGCCTCGCCGGGCACGTCCTGTCGCAGGAGAAAGAGGAGGCGGTGAAGATGCCTCGTGCGTATGGACATGCCCGGAAGAGACCCTTGCGGTTCACGTTGAACACCGACGGGCGTCGTCACAGGATCGAGAACGTGCTGAGCGTCGTCACGATCGGCTGCGGACTGCTCGCCTTCGCCACCGGACTGATCCCCGCCGCGCATGTCGTCGCCTCGTGGGCGGGGGTGCTGGGATTCTGCGGGGGCCTCTACTCGCAGTACGTCTCCGCGACGACGCCGGAGCGCGCGCTGAACATCGTGGGCATCGTGGCCTCGTTCGTCGGTGTGGCCTTCGGCATCTATCACGGGGGTTTCCTCCCGTGAGGCCCCGAATCAGACGAAGGCCACACCGGCGCGGGGGCGGCTAACCATTCAGGCGCAGGTCCACGCCGAGCAGGACGAGGAACCACAGGAAGACCGCCAGCAGAGCCTCGGCGACGTCCTTCAGGAGCGCGGGAGTGATGTAGTCGTACACCCAGGCGACGTAGAGGCCGACCAGGATGTAGATGAGGCCGATGAGACTGATCCCTCTGCGATAGTAGGCCACGTGGACTCCTTGTGTTCGGCCCGTGGGGGTGAGTGGTAGGGCGCGCCCTGCGACTGCCCAGGGCCTCGCCGTTGAAACAGCTAGGCTCGGACACATGCCGCTTATCGGAGCTCATGTCGACCAGGACGACCCGCTGGCGCACGCCAGGGCGCGCGGCGCCGAGGTCGTGCAGTTCTTCCTCGGTGACCCGCAGGGCTGGAAGGGCCCGGTCATCGGCGAGAAGACCCGGGAGATCAAGGACTCGGACGTGGAGGTCTACGTCCACGCCCCCTATGTGATCAATGTGGCGACCGCCAACAACCGGGTCCGCATCCCCAGCCGCAAGCTGCTCGGCTCGCATCTCGCCGCGGCGGCCGAGCTCGGCGCCAGGGGGCTGATCGTCCACGGCGGGCACGTGGGGGCCGGGGACGACCCGCAGAAGGGCTTCGACAACTGGCGCAAGGTGTTCGAGCGCCTGGAGGAGCACCGGATCCCCGTGCTCATCGAGAACACCGCGGGCGGCGGCAACGCGATGGCGCGCAAGCTTGAGCGCATCGCCCGGCTCTGGGACGCGCTCGACGGCTTCGACGTGGGCTTCTGTCTCGACACCTGCCACGCCCACGCGGCCGGCGAGGACCTGGCGGACGTGGTCGAGCGGGTCATGGCGATCACCGGCAGGATCGACCTGATCCACTGCAACGACTCTCGCGACGCCTTCGACTCCGGCGCCGACCGGCACGCGAGCCTCGGAGCGGGTCAGATCGACCCCGAGCTCATCCTGAGCGTGTGCCGGAGCGCGAACGCGCCGATCGTGGTGGAGACGCCCTTCGACGGCCAGGCCGCCGACATCGCCTTCCTCAGATCGAAGCTCTAGCGCGAGACCTCGGACGGGAGAGTCCGTCCACAGCCTGTGGATAACTTGGTGGGATTACTTTTCCCCGGAAACGGGTAAGGGGCTGCTCCCGGCGCTCAGCCCACCCAGGCACCGTCGGCGAAGATCAGCGCGTTGAGCGCCATCAGCGGGCCCACCACCAGGGCGTAGACGACGATGATCCACCGCCGCCACGGTGCCTGCCCGCCGCTCGCCTTCGCGATCAGGATGAAGAGCGGCCACCACAGCAGCGCCGAGCGCGGAACCGACAGGTAGTAGGCGGAGCAGAGCAGGGCGCCCACCTGAAGTCCCACGTAGACGAACTCGCTCCACCTCCGCAGGTAGAGCAGGACCAGTACGAGCACGACCCCGACGATCGCCCCCACGATCTCAAGCCGGAACGCCCAGGCGAACCGGCCCTCGCCCATGGCCGAGTTCCAGGTCGTGATCAGCGACTCCCAGGGCCACACCATGTGCCGACCCCAGCCGGCCTCCTGGGCACTCTTCCAGGCCAGCCAGTCGCCGGTGCGGGAGTGCTGGTAGGCGGAGTAGAGCACCAGCGGCACGAACGGGAGCACCAGCCAGCCGGCCTGCCGTACGAGCTGCCGTACGGGCCGCCGCCGGGCGAAGAACTCCACGATCAGCGCCAGGGCCAGGAACAGGCCGGTGATCCGCACGCAGGAGGCGCCCGCCGCCAGGACCGCGGCGAGCGGCCAGCGCCCCCTGCGCGCCGCGAGCCAGGCGGGAACGGCGAAGGCCAGGAAGAGCGACTCGCTGTAGCCCGCGAACAGGAACACCGCCATCGGCCAGAGCAGCAGCGCCAGCACCGCGTGCCGGCCGGTCCCCGGGGGCCCCTCGAACTCGGCCAGCCTGGCGAGCGCCATCATCGCGACGGCACCGGCCACGAAGGAGATCAGCAGCCCGGCGACCGTCCAGTCGCCGACCACGAGGTGCACCGCGCGGAGCGCCAGGGGCATCCCGGGGAAGAAGGCGGGCAGCCCCTTGTCAGGCTCGCTGCCGGGGGCGCCACCGTAACCGTGCTCGGCGATGGTGGCCAGGAGGCTGGCATCCCAGTGCTTCCAGCGCTCCAGGAACGGCGGCGGGACCGCGTCCCCCTCCATCATCGCCTGGGTGCCGACGACGACCAGGGCGACGATTCCCAGCCTGGAGGCCAGCCAGAGCAGCAGCCCTTCCTGCGCGGTATCCCGCGGGGGCTCGACAGGATTCACAAACTGGGATTGTCGCGGATCATCCCGACCGGCCGCCAGACTCACGCCGTTCCCCGGTGCTAGGAGAGCGCGAGCCGGAAACGGTCGGGTGCGCCGTCGAAGACACCGCCCGCCTGGTCGTCGGTCCCGTCCTGGCGGATCACGTCCTTGTCGGGGACGAGGATGTCCCTCACCACGAACGCCATCATGATCAGAATGGTGATCGCGCGGGCCCACACCGCGGTGAAGTAGGTGTCGCCGGCGATGCCCAACGCCTCGTTACCCGGCTGGATACCGACCAGATAGAGCCAGATCGCGAAGAAGTACCAGCACTCGGCGAGCTGCCAGAGCGCGATCGGCTTCCAGTTCGGCCTGGCCAGCACCGCGAAGGGGATCAGCCAGAGCACGTACTGCGGCGACCACACCTTGTTGGTCAGCATGAACGCGGCCAGGGTGAGGAAGCAGAGCTGCATCAGGCGCGGGCGGGTCCTGGCCGTCACGGTGAGCACGGCGATCGCCAGGCAGAACGCGGCGAGGGAGACGATGCCCAGCTTGTCGACGAGTTCGGCGTCACCGAGGATCGGCCACTGCTTCTGGTTGAAGAAGTACCAGAGCGAACCCCAGTCGGCCCCCCGCTCCTGGCTGAAGACGTAGAACCGCTTCCAGCCGTCGAAGGCGAACACCATGATCGGCACATTGACGACCAGCCAGGCTCCCACGACGCCGCCGAGCGTCTTGAGGAACGGCACCCACCTGCCGGTGCGCAGCGTCAGCAGGAACAGCGGGCCGAGGAACATCAGCGGGTAGAACTTGGTGGCGATCGCCAGGCCAAGCAGGATGCCGGCGAGCCACTGCCTCCGCTTCGACCAGGCCAGCAGCGCGCCCAGCGCGAGAGCGTTGGCCGCCAGGTCCCAGTTGATGTACGCGGTGAGGATCAGCCCGGGGGCCAGGGCGTACCAGAGCGCGTCCCAGCGCCTGGCCGGACCGGCCAGCGCGGCCATCAGCAACACGCCGACGACCAGGCAGATCGCCATGAGGATGACCGTGAGGTCGTAGAACGCCGTCCCCTGGTCGGTCATGGGGGCGACGATCCGGCGGAAGAACTCCATGATCCCGCCGATGCCGACGGGGTACTCGACCGGGTAGTCGAAATAAGGGATCTTGCCCTCGTTGAGCTTCTCGTTCCACCACAGGGGATAGATGTCGGTGTAACAGAAGTTCGTGAACTGCAGGGTCCCGTCGTTCCACGCCCCGCCGACGCGGCACGGCCACTTCCAGAACCAGGCCAGGATGGCCCCCAGCCCCGCGAACAGGGCCAGGGGCACGTACGGGATGGCCCGGGTGCCGAACTCCGATAGCGGGCGCCGCGACGTCAGGAGATCCTTCATCAGGGGCGTCGTCCGCTCGCGGCGGGTGTCGGCATGATCGCCGCGCCGGGCGCCCCGGGAGCCCCGACCGCGCCGGGGGCGCCGTTCTCGGTGATCTCGCCGTTCGGCGGACCGTCGCCCGAGCCGTCGTTGCCGATGTCGCAGGAACCGTCCCAGGGCAGGCACTCGCGGCCGTCGGGGTTGTCCGGCTCGCCGCCGCCGCCGTCGCTGGGCCAGTTGCCGCCACCGTCGCCGCTGTCGGGGAACGGATTGTCGTCCATGGTCGGCGTCGCGGTGGGCGTCGGCTTGGGCGTGGCCAGGTTGCTCTGCGAGCCGGTGTTGGCCCTCGGCGGGAACTGCTGGACCTCGTCCTTGGCGGTCACGGCCTGCATGTAGTCGTGCCAGATCTGGGTCGGGGTGCCACCACCGCCGATGAAGGAGGGCATGGACTCCTCCTTCCAGAGGATCTTCGAATCATCGATCTTGCGGTTCGGCAGGCCGTACTTGTCGACTTTGAGCTTGCGCGTCCCCGCCTTGTTGTAGGGCACGTCCTTGGACATACCGACCGCGGTGACGACCTGCGGGGTGAAACCGACGAACCAGGCGTCCTTGTAGCCGTTGTTCGTGCCGGTCTTGCCGGCCACCGGCCGCGAGCCGATGTTCGCGGTGGCGCCGGTGCCGCTCTTCACCACGGCCTGGAGCGCGACCGTCGCGTCGGCCGCGGACTCGGGGCTGATGATCTGCCGCACGGTGGCCTGCTCCGCGAGCACCAGGGAGCCGTCGATCTTGGTCACCTTGACGACGGTGTGCCAGTCGGCGTGCTTGCCCTCGTTGGCGAAGATCGAGTAGCCGGCGGCCTGCTCGACCGCGGTGACCGAGGCGCTGCCGATGGTGACCTGGAACTTCTGCTCGTCGACCGCGTAGTCGACCGCGTTCTTGCCGCCGTAGGAGGGGTTGTACTTGGCGGTCTCGCCGACCCCCGCCTCCTTGGCGATCCTCGCCACCTCGGGAAGCGTGACGACCTCACCCATCTGCACGAAGACCGTGTTGACCGAGCTGGCCATGGCCTTGATCATGTCGATCGCCCCGTACGCGGTGTTCCCCGAGTTGCTGATCGGGGTGGTGCCCGGCATCTTGATCGTGGCCATGCCGTCGACGTAGCTGTCGAGCGACCTGCCGCTCTCCAGCCAGGCCGCGAGCACGTAGGGCTTGAACGCCGAGGCCGCCTGCTTGGTGGAGTCGAAGGCGCGGTTGTTGAAGTCGTTGACGAAGTCGTCGCCGCTGTAGAAGGCGAGCACCCGGCCGTTCTTCGGATCCACCGAGGCGACACTGGCGTGGATGGTCGACTCCAGACCGGCGGTGCGGGCCTTCACCGCCTTCTGCGCCTCCTCCATCATCTTCTTGTCGAAGGTGGTGTAGACCTTGAGGCCCTCGGTCTCCAGCTTCTCCTGGGAGATCCCCCGCTGCTTGAGCTCCCGGAAGACGATGTTGAGCATGTAGCCCTTGATCCCCTTGAAGGTCTGCGAGACCTTGACCTTGGCGAACTTCAGGTCATCGAAGGAGCTTCCCGCGTACTTGCCGTACGCGGCGGGGTCGATCTCCGCCATGTTCCTCAGTGCGGCGCCGAAGCGCTCCTTGGTCGCGGCGTAGTTGCCGGCCTTCTCCTGGATGTCGAAGGCGTCGGGGTTCTGGATCCGGCCGGCCAGGTAGGCGCCCTCCTGCGGGGTCAGCTGGCCGATGTTCTTGCCGAAGAACGCCTTCGAGGCGGCCTGGATGCCGTACGCGCCGCGGCCGAAGTAGATGAGGTTGAGGTAGCGCTCAAGGATCTCGTCCTTCTCCAGCGTCTTGCTGATCTTGACGGCGACGAAGATCTCCTTGATCTTGCGCTGTACCGAGACCTCCTGGCTGAGGCCGTCGTAGTAGTTGCGGGCCATCTGCTGGGTGATGGTCGAGGCGCCCTGGAGCTGGGCTCCGCTGACCGTGCTCCACACCGAGCGGGCCATGCCGGTGAAGTCGATGCCGCTGTCGGTGCGGAAGCTCTTGTTCTCCAGGGCGATCACCGCGTCCTGGACGTGCTTGGGAATCTGGCTGATCTTCACCGGGGTGCGCTTGACGCCGAGGCGCGCGATCGGGGTCTTCTTGTCCCGGTAGTAGATCACGCTGCCCTGGTCGTTCACGCTGTCCTGCGCGGTCTCGGGGATCGGCGTGTTGGCGTAGGCCACCGCGATCATGCCGAAGACACCGGCGCTGAGGACCACGAAGCTGGCCATCACGATCTTCCAGTTGGGCAGGAAGCGCGTCCACCGCCTGGCCTTGGGCCCGTCCTCGCCGTCGCCGGGACCGTACCCCCCGGGGCCCCCCGGGCCCCCCGGGCCGCCCGGACCCTCTGGACCCCCCTGGCCTCCGGGACCGCCCGCGCCACGCCCGGCGCGGCGTCTGCGCGTGCCACCCTCACCGGACCTCGAACCGGCTCCCGCCTGGGCGGCGAGCATCGCCTGGGTGTCCTCGAACGCGGCCTCGGCCCGGCGGCCTGTCGGGTCGGTGTCACGGCGACGGAACTCACCGCCCCGCTGCTCGGGCTCGCGCGGGGGCATCCCGCCCGGAGCGCCCGCGTCCCGCCGGGGCTGGGCACCCGGGTGCTGGGGCGCGCCGCCGGCGTAGGGCATCCCGCCGGGCTGGGGCATCATCATGGTCCGGTTGTCGGCCCCCGCGCCCTGTGGCGGCCGACCTTGCTGCTGTTCCCAGCTCGCGCCGCCGGTTTGAGAGTTTTGTGAAGGGGGAACTGCACGGGGAGCGGCTCCTGGGCCTGAGCGACGGCGCCGCCCCTGACGAGCCGACCCGTCGGCGCCCTCCTGGCGCCCGTTCGGCTCCGGGTCATTGCTGTGGCTGTAACTCACGCGTCCTCGTTCGGTCATCGGGGTCTACGACGGCGTGCTGGCGGGCGAGACTACCTCCTGATCACCGGAGATCTCGCCGCCTTGGCTCACTGGTAGCCGGCCCATTCGGGTGGATCTCCGTTCCCGAGGACGAACGAGATCGTCAGCTGGTTTCGACAACAACCTTGGCAGACCTCTCCCACGTTGACGCGGGATTCCCCGTATTGGAAAGCGGTCCACGCCGCGCGGGGGCCGTGCCCCATTGCCGCCTGTTGTGACCACATAGGCGCCAGACTACGGCTTTTTGTTGTTTGCTCCCAACCTCTTGGGAAAGTCGCTGATTGCAGGGTTATGTTGAATGGACGTATCCTGCGGATGTATCGGCTCGATACATCGACGCGAGAGGTGGTGGTTTCCGGTGGCCGGCGGACGTGGCGGGGTGCTGGAGCTGGCCGTGCTCGGGTCGTTGCACGAGACCCCGCTCCACGGCTACGAGCTGCGCAAACGGCTCAACGCTCTGCTCGGCATGTTCCGGGCCTTCTCCTACGGCTCGCTCTATCCGTGCCTCCGCCAGTTGCTCACCGACGGACTGATCATCGAAGACGGCGATGCCGCCGCGGCCAACGCCGACAGCCCCATCGCGCTCCCCGGCCGCCGTTCGAAGATCGTCTACCGGCTGACCGCGGAGGGCAAAGAGCGCCTGCACGAGCTGCTCACCCAGGCCGGCCCTTCGGCCTGGGAGGACGAGAGCTTCGGCGTGCACTTCGCCTTCTTCAGACACACCGAGGCGGAGGTGCGCCTGCGCATCCTCGAAGGCCGGCGCAGCCGGCTCGAGGAACGCCTGGACGGCGTGCGCACGGCACTGGCCCGCACCCGTGAGCGGCTGGACAGCTACACCCTTGAGCTCCAGCGTCACGGTCTGGAGTCGGTCGAACGCGAAGTGCGCTGGTTGAATGAGCTGATCGCCACCGAACGGCGAGCGTCGCCGCCGGACGAGGAGCAGCGATCCGCGCGGGAGGAAACGTCCCGGGCGCCCGAGCCCGGAGCGGGCACGACGGGGCGGCCTGCCACCCCGGAAGACAACTGACCACCAAAGAACAAAAGGGGAGCGAGTGCCATGGGTTCGGTGCGCGTAGCCATTGTCGGTGTAGGCAACTGCGCCACGTCGCTCGTACAGGGCGTGCACTACTACCGGGACGCCGACCCCGGTGCCCGGGTGCCGGGCCTGATGCACGTCAAGTTCGGCGACTACCACGTCGGCGACGTCGAGTTCGTCGCGGCGTTCGACGTCGATGCCAAGAAGGTCGGCCGCGACCTGTCCGAGGCGATCGTGGCCTCGGAGAACAACACGATCAAGATCTGCGACGTACCGCCGCTGGGCGTCACGGTGCAGCGCGGCCACACCTTCGACGGTCTGGGCGAGTACTACCGGGAGATGGTCGAGGAGTCGGACGAGACTCCGGTCGACGTCGTTCAGGTCCTCAAGGACAGCAAGGTCGACGTGCTCGTCTCCTACCTGCCGGTGGGCTCGGAGGATGCCGACCGCTTCTACGCCCAGTGCGCCCTCGACGCGAAGGTCGCGTTCGTCAACGCGCTGCCGGTGTTCATCGCCTCCGACCCCACCTGGGCCCAGAAGTTCGTCGACGCCGGCGTCCCGATCGTCGGTGACGACATCAAGTCACAGGTCGGGGCGACGATCACGCACCGCGTGATGGCCAAGCTGTTCGAGGACCGCGGCGTCGAGCTGCTCCGCACGTACCAGCTGAACTTCGGCGGCAACATGGACTTCATGAACATGCTGGAGCGCAAGCGCCTGCAGTCCAAGAAGATCTCCAAGACCCAGTCGGTCACCTCGCAGATCCCGCACGAGATGCGGAAGGCCGACGTGCACATCGGTCCTTCCGACCACGTGCCGTGGCTCGACGACCGCAAGTGGGCGTACGTGCGCCTGGAGGGCAGGTCCTTCGGCGACACACCCCTCAACCTGGAGTACAAGCTGGAGGTCTGGGACTCCCCCAACTCCGCCGGCATCATCATCGACGCGGTCCGCGCCGCCAAGATCGCCCTTGACCGGGGCGTCTCGGGGCCGATCCTGTCGGCCTCCTCGTACTTCATGAAGTCCCCGCCGGAGCAGTACTCCGACGATGAGGCGCGCGAGTACGTGGAGAAGTTCATCCGCGGCGAGGTCGAGCGCTGACCGATCGGCGCCCGCTCACGGCGAGAGCCCCCGACCCGGGTGAACGGGTCGGGGGCTCTCGCCATATGAGGATCGCCGGCGGGCTCCCGCGTCAGCGGGCGGCGGGTGGGAGGTCGGCGGGGTCGGCGGCCCGCCAGGCGAGCGGGTCCGCGCCAAGCTCGATCAGCTGGGGGACCTGCTCGCGGCACCACGGGGAGATCGCCAGGCGGTCGCCGAGCACCCCGTCGGTGAACTCCTTCCACGGCATCCAGCGCACGTCCTCGACCTCGTCGGGGTTGGGCACGGCCTCGGAGGCGGCGATCACCCGGTAGACCGGGCACAACTCCCGCTCCACGATGCCGCTGTCCATGACCGCGCGATAGGAGAAGCGCGGCAGAAGCAGGTCGACCTGGCCGGCCGCGAGGCCCAGCTCATGGGAGAGCCTGCGGGTCACCGCCGCGGCGAGCGGCTCGCCCGGCAGGGGGTGACCGCAACAGCTGTTGGTCCACACCCCCGGCCAAGTGATCTTGTGCAGTGCGCGTCGGGACAGCAGAACCTGCCCCTGCTCGTCGAACACGTAACTGGAGAAGGCCAGGTGGAGAGGAGTGTCGGGACCGTGCACCGTGGCCTTGGCCGCCGTGCCGATCGCGTTCCCCGCACTGTCGACGAGCACAACGTGTTCATCAGGTGTCACTCGACCGAGGGTACGTGATCATGTTGGTTTACCGCGCCCCACTTGACGATACGTAGGTAAAGGTCGGTAATGCTCACCCGCACATTCAGGGATGTTCCCGATGCCCATCGGGGTCGGTCCCCCATAGGCTGAGCGGGTGTCTTTCATATCCGACCTACGTGTGGTCCTGGAAGGTCGGGACTTCCGGAGGCTGTACGGGACCCGCCTCGTCTCGCAGTTCTCCGACGGGATCTTCCAGTTCGCCGTGGCCGGATTCGCGTTCTTCAGCCCGGAGAAGAGCACGAGCGCGGTGGAGATCGCCGCCGGCCTGGCCGTGCTGCTACTGCCGTACTCGATCCTGGGCCCCTTCGCCGGGGTGTTCATCGACCGCTGGTCACGACGGCAGATCCTGGTCATCGCGCCGCTGGTCCGCGGGACACTGCTGCTCGCGGCCGCGGCGCTGGTCGCCGCGGACGCCCCTGACGCGATCTTCTACGCCGCCGCGCTCGGCGTGCTCGGGGTGAACCGGTTCTTCCTGGCCGCGCTGGGAGCCTCGCTCCCGCACGTCGTGCCGGCCGACCGGCTGATGGTCGCCAACGCGGTCACCCCGACCTCGGGAACCGTGCTCACCTTCGTGGGCGTGGGCGCCGGCTACCTGCTCCGAGCGATCTTCGGCTCCGACCACCGGGGGACGGCGGTACTGCTGGTCGTCTCCGGCCTCATCTTCGGGCTCAGTGCGCTCATCGCCAGGACCATGGACCGGCGGCTGCTCGGCCCCGCCTACGATCCCAACCGCCCGCAGGCCCGCGAGGCGGTGCGCCACGTGCTGAGCGGCCTGATCGACGGCGCACGGCACCTGGTACGCCACCGGGCCGCCGCCGCGGCGATGGGCGCGATGACCACCCACCGGTTCGTCTACGGCATGTGCACGGCGATGCTCGTGATGCTGTCGCGCTACTACTTCGCCGAGAACGCCGAGGACGCGCTGAACGCGGTCTCCGTCGTGGTCGCCACCTCCGGGCTCGGCTACTTCCTGGCCATCCTGATCACCCCCTGGGCCACCGAGCGCTTCGGCATCGAGCGGTGGGTTCCGGCCATGCTGGTCACCGCCGGGGTGCTGACGTTCGCACTCTGCGTGCCGTTCCAGCAGTGGGGGTTCGCAGCCGCGGGCCTCGTGCTCGGCATCGCCGGACAGAGCATCAAGATCTGCGCGGACACCGCGGTCCAGCGGGACGTCGAGGACGCCTATCTGGGCCGGGCCTTCTCCATCTACGACATGCTCTTCAACGGCAGCTATGTGCTGGCCGCCGCCCTGGCCGCGGCGCTGCTCCCGGCGGACGGCAGATCGACGCTCGTGCTGGTGGTCATCGCCGCCGGATACCTCGCGGGCGCGGTGGCATACCGGGCCGTCACGCCTGCCCGAGTGATCGAGCCGCTGCCGTCATCGCCGTCGTGACCGTCTCCAGGTCGTCGTCGCCGATCGAGTAGGGCGGCATCGCATAGAGCAGGCGGCCGAACGGGCGGAGCCAGACGCCGTGCCGCATGACGACGTCCTGGACGGCGGGGACGTCGACGGGCTCGCGGGTCTCGATCACCCCGATCGCGCCGAGGACCCGCACCTGACGCACGCCCGGCGCCTCCGCGGCCCCCGCCAGGCCCGCGCGGAGACCGGCCTCGATCCGGCGGACCTCCTCGCGCCACGGGCGTTCCTCCAGGAGATCCAGCGAGGCGTTCGCGACCGCCGTGGCCAGCGGGTTGCCCATGAAGGTCGGCCCGTGCATCAGCACCCCGACACCCCGGGCCACCCGCTCGGTGCACAGCGTCGCGGCCAGCGACAGGTAACCGCCGGTCAACGCCTTGCCCAGGCACATGATGTCGGGCCTGATCCCGGCGTGGTCGCAGCCGAACAGCTCTCCGGTCCTGCCGAATCCGGTGGCGATCTCGTCGGCGATCAGCAGGACGCCGTGCTCGTCGGCCAGCTCGCGGAGCAGGCGCAGGTAGGCCGGGTGGTAGAAGTGCATGCCGCCCGCCCCCTGGACCACCGGCTCCACGATGATCGCGGCCAGTTCATGGGCGTGCCTGGCGAGAAGGTCCGCCAGCCGGGCCGCGTAGGCCTCGTCGTACTCGCGCGGCGGCCGGTCGGCGAACACGTGTTCGGTCAGCACACCGGAGAACAGGTGGTGCATGCCGTTGACCGGGTCGCAGACCGACATCGCCCCGAAGGTGTCGCCGTGGTAGCCGCCCCTGACCGTGAGCAGCCTGCTCCTGCCGGTGAGCTGGAACGCCATTTTGATCGCCACCTCGACGGCGACCGACCCCGAGTCTGCGAGGAACACCTTCGGCAGACCGGTCATGGCGGCGAGCCTGCGGGCCAGCCGCACGGCGGGCTCGTGGGTGAGCCCGCCGAACATGACGTGCGCCATGTCCTCCAGCTGGTCCCGCAGCGCCCGGTTGAGCTCGGGGTGGTTGTAACCGTGGATGGCCGCCCACCACGACGACATGCCGTCGACGAGCTCGCGCCCGTCGGCGAGCGTCAGCCGCACCCCCTCCGCGCGGGAGACCACGTGCGGCGCCACCGGCTGGGGCACGGCCGCGTAGGGGTGCCACACGTGCTCCCGGTCGAGTGCGGCGACATGGCCGGAGACCTCGGGGCCCGCGGTCCGGTCAGGAGTGCCGCTCAGGGGTCACCTCGTTCGCCCGCGCCCACTCGCGGAGGGCGTCCGCGGCAGCATCCTTGCCGAGAACCCCCTCGTCCAGGCGCATGTCCAGGAGGAATTTGTAGGCGCGGCCCACGACCGGGCCCGGCGGGACACCGAGGATCTCCTGGATCTCGTTGCCGTCGAGCTCGGGGCGGATCTTGCCGAGTTCCTCCTCCTCGGCCAGCCTGGTGATCCGCTCCTCCAGCTGGTCGTAGGTCTGCGACAGGACCTGGGCCTTGCGCCGGTTGCGGGTGGTGCAGTCGGCGCGGGTCAGCTTGTGCAGGCGCTCAAGCAGGTGCCCGGCGTCACGGACGTAACGGCGCACCGCCGAGTCGGTCCACTCGCCCGTGCCGTACCCGTGAAAGCGCAGATGCAGCTCCACCAGGCGGGAGACGTCGGCCACCACGTCCTTGGGGAACTTCAGCTCCGTCATCCGCTTCCTGGCGAGCTGTGCGCCGACCACCTCGTGGTGGTGGAAGGAGACCCGGCCGCCGGGCTCGTGGCGGCGGGTCTTCGGCTTGCCCACGTCGTGCAGGATCGCGGCCCAGCGCAGGATCCGGTCGGGACCGTTCTCCTCCAGGTCGATCGCCTGTTCGAGCACGATCAGCGAGTGCTCGTAGACGTCCTTGTGCCGGTGGTGCTCGTCGATCTCCAGGCGGAGCCTGGGCACCTCGGGCAGCACGTGGCCGGCGAGCCCCGACTCGACGAGGATCTTCAGCCCCTCGCGGGGGTGATCGCCGCCGATGAGCTTGTCCAGCTCGTCGCGGATGCGCTCGGCGGAGACGATGTCGATCCGGTCGGCCATCGCGTCCATCGCGGCGAGCGCCGCCTCATCGACGGCGAAACCGAGCTGGCTGGCGAACCTGGCCGCGCGCAGCATCCGCAGCGGGTCGTCGCCGAAGGAGCGCTCGGGGGGGCCGGGGGTGCGCAGCAGCCTGGCGTGCAGGTCGTCGAGGCCGCCGTACGGGTCGACGAACTCGCGGGACGGCAGGCGCAGCGCCATCGCGTTGATCGCGAAGTCACGCCGGGCCAGGTCGCCCTCCAGCGTCTCGCCGTAGGCGATCTCGGGCTTGCGCGACTTGGGATCGTACGACTCGCTGCGGTAGGTGGTGATCTCCAGCAGCCACCCGTCCTTGCGGACGCCGACGGTGCCGAAGTCGATGCCGATCGTCCAGACGGAGTCGGCCCAGTCGCGGACGAGCTCCAGGACCGTCTCGGGCCTCGCGTCCGTGGTCAGGTCGAGATCGTTGCCGATCCTGCCCAGGAAGACATCGCGTACGGAGCCGCCGACAAGGGCTATCTGGTAACCCTTGGCGGCGAACAGCTCGCCAAGCTCGTCCGCCACAGGAGCGATCTTCCGGAACAGCTCGCTCATGTCGTGGCGCTGGCTCTGGGTCAGATTTGAAAGGGACAAGCCGGGTAGGTCCTTCGGTTACGGAACATGTTCCCCTGCGGGGATACACCTGAAGCGATCACCAGGTTACGGTCAGTCAGGAGAACCTCGGGGGCCGTGCGTCGAGGCAAGGAGCACACACATGAAGGATGCGCTCGCGATCCACCGCTGGCTCCTCGCACACCAGGTCCATCATGAGATCGTACGCCTTCCGCGCGCGATGACATGCTCGGACGAACTGCCCGAGGTGCTTTCCGCGAGCCCCGCCATCTGCCTGGCGGTCACGGTCTACGAGGTCACGACGCGAATCGCCCGCGAGCCCGTGGCGATCGTCACCTCCGTCGGCTCCCCTCCGCGCCCCGGCCTGATCGGCGGCATCCTGGGTGCGCGGCGGGTCCGGCCGGCCTCGGCCTTCACCGTCAACTCCGCCACCGACTACGCCTCGGGCCTGGTCTGCCCGCTGCTGCTGCCCGCCACGCTGACCGTGCTGGTGGACGAGCGACTCACCGACATCGCCACGTCCGTCTACGCGCCCACCGGGGAGCGTCACACGGCACTCCTGATCCGTGCGGACCACCTGCTCACCCTGGTTTCCGGCAGGGTCGTCGATCTGACTCGCCAGGATTCCCGGAGGGAGGCGGCGACCTTTCCCCTCGCCGGTTAGGCCATACCATTACGGGCGTGCGCCGTACTCGACCCCTGGCCGGCACGTGATCCGCAAGGTCATGCTGCTCGCCCTGCTCGCCACCACGCTGCTCCTGCCCGCGGCCGTGGTCGTTTCCGGTACGGCGAACGCGCAGACGACCGCGGCGAGCCGGCTGAGTCTCCAGATCGTGATGGAGGCCATCGGCCCCGACGTCCCCCGGGAACCGACCACCGAGATCAAGGTCTCCGGATCACTGGTCAACTCGGGCACCGAGACCATGAACGGGCTGCGCATCCAGATGCGCTACTCGCCCCAGCCGTTCGCCCAGCGCGGCGACATCGAGGCGTACCAGTCGGGGCAGAGCCTCCAGCCGAGCGCCTGGCGCGACCAGCGCTACGTCCAGACCTCGATCGCGCCCTCGGGGAAGACACCGTGGGAGTTCATCTTCACCCCGCAACTGCTGGGCATCTCCCGCTTCGGCGTCTATCCGATCATGATCGAGGTGCTCGACACCTTCAACCAGCAGGTCGCCACCCTGCGGACCCTGGTGACCTACATGCCCAGGGAGACCAGGGTGGCCCGCACCCGGCTCGCCATGGTGCTGCCCATCGTCGACCAGCCGCGCCGGAGCGGTGACGGCGTCTTCGCAGACGAGGGACTGCCCGCGGCCATGGCCCCCGGCAAGCGCCTCGGCGACCTGCTCAAGATCGCCCAGGACACCTCCTCGGCCAAGGGCCTCACCTGGGTGGTCGACCCCGCCCTGCTCGACGACGCGCGGGCCATGGGCAGGCCGCACGCGGTCAGGTCCAAGAACCGCACCCAGCAGCGTCCCGCGACACCCGCGGCCGCCCAGTGGCTGAGCGACTTCCGCGAGGCCGTCGCGGACCACCCGGTGATGGCCACCCCCTACGGCGACCCCGACGTGGCGGCCCTCGCCCACAACGGCGTCGACAACGCCACCGCGACCGGTATCAACGCGGCCAGGATCATCGGCAAGGAGACCCTCGGCCGCGATGTGATCACCAACGTGAACTGGCCGTTGGGTGGTCTGATCGACTACGACGGGCTGGACCTGCTGGCCACCGGCGGCGTCGACACCGTGCTGCTGAACGTGCTCAACCTGCCGCCGGTGACGCCCCCGGTCACCACCCCCGACGCCTCGGCGACCCTGGAGAGCGTGAACGGCCCGGTCACCGCCCTGGTCGCCGACGCGAAGCTGAGCGAGACCGTCGGCGCGGACACCTCCGCCCCCGGCTCGGCGCTGATGAACCGCCAGCGGTTCATCGCGGAGACGGCGATGATCAGCGCGGAGCCCGTCAGCACGGCCAGGACCGTGATCGCCGTTCCGCACCGCCGCTGGGACCCCGACCCCAGGTACGTGACCAACCTGATCGAGACCGCCGCCGGCCTGCCCTGGCTGCTGCCCGTCGGGCTCGACGCGGTCAAGCGCGGCAAGGGTGCCCCGACACC
Organism: Streptosporangium sp. NPDC005286; assembly: GCF_040607515.1. Classification (NCBI taxonomy): domain Bacteria; kingdom Bacillati; phylum Actinomycetota; class Actinomycetes; order Streptosporangiales; family Streptosporangiaceae; genus Streptosporangium; species Streptosporangium sp. NPDC005286. Next base: position 234,832 of record NZ_JBEXGU010000001.1, read on the forward strand.
GCGGGCCGACCTGACCTACACCGACCAGAACCGGCGGGCGGAGCTCCCCAAGCAGTACCTGACGGGCGTCAAGAAGGTCGGCGCCCGCGCCGACCTGACCGCCGCGATCACCACCGCCCAGGATCTCGACGTCTTCGACCTGGCGCTGCTCCGCCTGACCTCTTCGGCCTGGCGCGGCAGGACCGCCGCCGCGGCGCCGTACGTCCAGCAGGTCGCGGAGGCGATCGACGGCCGGATCGCCATGGTCTCCATCACCGGCAGCGAGCAGTCGCGCCTGCGCACTCTGGCCGGCAGCAACGGCGATGTGCCGATCAGCGTGCGCAACGAGCTGAGCGGTGAGGCCAGCCGGGTCGCGGTCCGCCTCAAGGTCACCTCCGACCAGCCCAGGCTACTGAAGATCGAGCCGTACGTGGACCAGTTGATGATCCTCGGCGGCCAGAGCCAGACCATCCGGATCCCGATGACCTCGACCGCCAGCGGCCAGACCACGGTGACGGTACAGCTCACCACCGACGACGGCCGCAAGTACGGCAAGCCGGTCGAGCTGACCGTGCGGACCACCGGATACACCGGGGTCGCTCTGGTGATCGTGGGGGCGGCCCTCGTGGTGATGCTGGCCGCCGTCGTCATGCGCGTGCTGCGCCGGCGGGGAGGCCGCCGCCCCGCGGCCGCTCCCCCGCCGAAGCGCGATCGCGAGCCGGCCGGCACCGAGTCCTGACACCCAGCGGAGGAATGGCGCATGAGCAGGGTCCTGCGCGCGAGCGCGATCATGGCGGCGGGGACGATGGTCTCCCGCGTCACCGGCTTCGTCCGGACGGCGGTGCTCGCCGCGGCCATCGGGACCTTCGCTCTGGGCGACGCCTACAACGTGGCCTACACGATCCCGTTCACCCTGTTCGACCTGCTCATCGGCGGGATTCTGAGCAGCGTCGTGGTCCCGATGATCATCCGGCGGCAGCAGGCCGACCCCGACGGCGGCCGGGCCTACGAGCAGCGACTGATGACGATCGGGTTCGTCACGCTGACGCTGCTGGCGGTGGTCGCGGTGCTGCTGGCCAGGCCGCTGATCGGCCTCTACAGCACCGACTGGAGTCCTCGGCAGACCGAGGTGGCGGTGCGGCTGGCGCAGTTCATCCTCCCGCAGATCGCCTTCTTCGGGGTCGGCGCGATCGCCGGCGCGATTCTCAACACCCGGGACAGGTTCGCCGCGCCGATGTGGGCGCCGGTGCTGAACAACATCGTGATGATCGGCATCGCGGTCGTCTACTACGTGAAACTGGGCGGTGCGGGCACCGACGTCAACACGATCAGTGACGCCGACCTGGCGCTGCTCGGGCTCGGCACCACCGCCGGCATCGTGGCGCAGTGCGCGGTGCTGGTCGTCGCGCTGCACCGGGTCGGCTTCCGCTTCCGGCCCAGGTTCGACCTGCGCAACGCCGGGCTCGGTGAGATGGGCAGGACCGCGGCCTGGACCTTCGCGTACGTGGGGATCAGCCAGCTGGGCTTCCTGGTCACCACCAAGCTGGCGACCGGTGCGGGCCAGCGGGCGCCCGGTGCGGGAAACGCCGCCTACGCCTATGCCTACCAGCTCTTCCAGCTCCCGTACGGGATCATCGCGGTCTCGGTGATCACCGCGATGCTGCCCCGGATGAGCAGGGGCGTGGCCGGGGGAAACCTGGAGGCGGTCCGGGAGGAGTTCTCCTCGGGGGTGCGGCTGATCTCGGTGCTCCTCGTGCCCGCCGGGCTGCTGCTGATGGTGCTCGGCCCCGCGGTGACCGTACTGATCTTCTCATGGGGCAACATGACCGTCGACTCGGCGGTCTACATCGGCAACGTGCTGCAGGTCTTCGGTCTGGCACTGGTGCCCTTCTCGATCTTCCAGCTCCTGCTGCGCGTCTTCTACTCCTTCGGCGACACCCGCACCCCGGTCTTCCTGGCCGTCGGCAACGTGACGGTCAACGCCACGCTCAGCCTGGTGGCCTACTTCGCCCTGCCGGCGAAGTACATCGTGATGGGCCTGGCCCTCGCGTTCACCATCGCCTACGTGGTGGGCAGCGCGGTCGCCTGGGTGCTGGCCTCGCGCCGGGTGGCGGGCCTGGGAGGGCGCAAGGTGGCCGCCGGGCTGTCCCGGATGTACCTGGCCTCGCTGCCGGCGGCGGCGCTCGCGCTCGGCGTGCTCTGGATCACGCAGGAACTCACCGGGCTGGACGCGCTGAGCGCCGCCATCATGCTGGCGGCGGGCGGCGGACTCGGTATGGTTCTTTACTTGGCGATCGCCCACCGGATGCGCATCCCCGAAGTGAGCTCGATCGTTGGAATGGTGGCAGGACGGGTAGGCCGGTAACCCAAAGACTTGTCTCAAACGTCTGACAAGGCGAACACGGGCGGAACCGGCGCGGGACTACCATGGTGCGACACGTGTGGTGACATGCGGCTAATGGAAGCAGGAGGGCGTGGGCGGATCCACCCGGCATCATGTGATGTGTCTTGATGTGCCGACCTGGCGTGGTGCTGTCGTGTTCTCAGTTTCGGAGTCCTCATGAGTTCTCCCACCGTCGAGCCCGGCACCAAGCTGGCCGAGCGCTTCCGGCTCGAAGACCGCGTCCACGAGTCCGGTGGCGCCACGCTGTGGAAGGCCATCGACGAGGTGCTCGCCCGACCCGTCGCCGTCCACACCTTCGACCCCGACTTCCCGCGCCTGAACGAGGTCGTCACGGCGGCCCGGGTGGCCAGCCGGCTGACCGACCCCCGTCTCACCCAGGTCTTCGACGCGACCGAGGACGACGGCCACTCCTACGTGGTCAGCGAGTGGGTGAGCGGTGAGACCTTCGGCGACATGATCGCGGGCGGCCCGCTCGACCCCCAGCGGGCCCCCGCCCGGGTGGCCCCGGGCGCCCCGGCGCGGGCGCACCCGCCCCCGGCGCACCAC